>JACCSN010000547.1 GCA_013812985.1 Hyphomicrobiales bacterium
TATACGAGGTGATCGCGTGCGGTCAGGAAAGCGAGCGCGCCGATGGCCCAGGCCACAGCGGCGAGGATCAGCACGATCAAAACGTTCCGCAGGCGACGCGGGTAGGCGGCGGCTTCCGGAATGTTGGGATTGAGATAGATCGCGAGATAGGACTGCGTGCGGTCGGCTTCCGCCCGCGCTCGCTCCAGCGAGCCGAGAGCGGCGGTATAGGCCTGCTCGGCGAATTGCTGATTGAGCAGAAGTTCCTGGTATGCGGCCACGACATTGACCAGCGCGCCGGAATCGTCACCGACACGCGCCGTCGAGTTCGTATCAGCGTCATTTCCGCTCGTCGACATCTCTCCCTGGATGCGATCGATCTCGGTCTGCAGCGCGCCGATCCGCGACTTCAGCATCTGCACCGACGGGGCGTTGGCGCCCAGATACCCGGAAACCGCGGCCAGCTGGGAATTCAGCTGCGACCGCTCGCCTTCCAGCTGCGAGACGATCTGAAGGGAAGCCGACGCGGTCTGCGCCGGGTCGAAATCCTTGTTCTTGCCGCGGAACTGGATGAGGTCGTCCCTTGCTCCCCGGACCCGCAGCTCGGCCCGCGCCACCTCGCTTGAGGCGAACTGCACGGCGTCGCGGCGAGCTTGCGCGGATAGATCGTTCACCAGGAGACGGACAACATCCACGATCTCGCGGACGATCCGTTCCGCGTCCTCGGATACGAAAGCCTCCGCCTGAACGGCGATCGTGTTCTTGGTGGAATCGTAGTAGACGCTGACCCGGTCGTTCCAATAATCGACAAACTCTTCAAGCGTCAACGTCGGGTCGAGACCGGTCATGAAATCGGCGCTGGGATGCGAGAAGATCTGGCGGAGCGGAATCCGCCGCTCCAGATGGTTCACCATTTCGCGGCTGAGAATGTAATCGGTGACGATATAGGAGTCCGACACCACCGTGCTGCTCGGCATGCCGGTCATCACTCCAAGCACGTCCGCGGCCTGACCCTCACTGGTCCGCACGGCGAATCGGGCTTCGGAAACGTAGCGGTCGGCGGCGATGAAGGCGTAGAAGATCGCCGCGAGCAGGGTCGGCGTCAGGATGCATACCGCCGCCGAGATCAGCGGCCAGCTGAGCTTGCGACGCGTCGCGCGCTGCACGTCGTGCTGCAGCCGCTCGACCAGCGACAAGACCTTGCGCTGGTCCTCGGAATGTTCGGCGGGCGCCGGCTCATCGATGTCTGGCGCGACCGGCGCGGGACCCAGAGCATTCCGCTTGACGGCCCGCAGCGCCGCGACGTTCTGCGGCCTTGAGCCCTCTTTCGCCATGAGCCGGTTGGCCCTGCGAAGCCTGGCCGGCCCGGACTTTTCAGCCGGCGCCTCGGCGCCCTCGGTGCTCAGTCTGTCAACTCTCGACGCTTCGTCTGCCATGACGCCCACCTATTCGGACTCGTCCAATTCGCCGTTCGAGACCTGCCTATAATCAATTATGGCATCCTCTAACTTGTCGTAAAGACGCAATTGACCGCCCGACAAAACTGCCCCCATTTCGCAGTATTTTTGCAACATCTTCATTGAATGCGACACCAGGATCATGGACGCGGTCTTCCGCTTGGCGCTGAACACCGCGTCGCAGCGCGCGCGGAAGTCGGCGTCGCCGACCGAGAGGAGCTCATCCACCAGGTAGCATTCGAAATCCACGGCCATGCTCACGCCGAAGGAATAGCGCGCCCGCATGCCTGATGAATACGTCGAGAGCGGCAGATCGAAGTATTCTCCGAGTTCGGCGAAATCCTCGACGAATCGCTCCACGCTGCGGGTTTGAAGGCCATAGATCCGCGCCACGAAACGGCAATTCTCGCGTCCGGTCAGCGTGCCCTTGAAGCTCCCGCCAAAGCCGAGCGGAAAGGAGACGCGGCCTGTGCGCTTGATCTTCCCCTTGTCGGGAAACTCCGTGCCGGCGATCATCCGCAGCAACGTCGACTTGCCCGCCCCGTTCGGCCCGAGCAGGCCGATGTTCCGCCCGCGCGGAAATGTGCCGCTGAAGTCCTTCAGCACGATCTTGCGGGTCTTCCGGTTCCGAAAGGCCTTCGAGACATCGCGGAATTCGATCATTCAGCTAGGCCCTGGATCATTCGTCCCCCAATATTTACCGCTGGCCTTGGCGCTCGCCAAGTTCTTGCGGCCTATCGCAGATATGACCTCGACCTAAAGAGTCCATCCCAAAATCGCCGATTCCTCTACGCAGCCCTGATCCTGAGATGCGCAGCGCAGCGAAGCCTCGCCCTTCGACATGCTCAGGATGAGGGGGCGGCTCCTCAGGATCAGGATGTGAGTTCCGCGACGGGCTCTAAGCCGGAACGACATGAGGGAAGTGGTCCTTGCGCCGCAAGCCGCTGCGCGGGTGACCTATGAAGACGACCCTATTTTTGCGCCGGGAACCCGACAGAACTGTGGCGCGGAGGTCACAGCTGGCGAGCGATGAGCGGCTGGGCGCAAAGCAGGGTTCGATCCGAGACAGGAAGGTGTTATGGAAGCTCGACCTAGGGGCAAGTGTTCACCCGCATGCGTTTCATCCTTGTAGCCTTGATAACTCCGGTTCTCGCAGGATGCCTTCCTGCCGCGGGACCGTCGTCGTCCAGGATCGTCGCGACCGCGGATGTGGCCGCGCCCGCGTTCGACGTCGTCGCTCTCGACGCCACGGTCGCCGATACTCTGGCGGCGAACGGCTCTGAAAGCCTTGCGTCGAGCTTCGGCGAAGGCGGCGGCGCCCCCGATCTCAGGATCGGCATCGGCGACACCGTCGT
>JACCSN010000562.1 GCA_013812985.1 Hyphomicrobiales bacterium
ATCTGTGTTCTGCATTTTCGGGGTTACGCCAAGCCGAGAAGGGCCATCAATTCCCCGAGCGCTTCACCGCTTACTGCTGCCTTCATGACCACGGATCGACGAGCCGAATTCCGATCCCCTCAAAATCCGCGGTGTTGCGAGTCGCGATGGCTGCGCCCCGCCAACGGGCGATGCCCGCGATCATTCCGTCGAAGACGGAAATCGGTCTTCCCTGCCGACGGCGCTGGGCGGAAAGTGCGGCGAATTCCACGGCCGCTTCTCCGCTGAACGCCAGAACGCGACCGGGAAAGTCTTCTGAAAATACGCGGGCGGCCTCACTTGTTATTGCGCTCCGGCGCTTACCAACTGGCAAGATGGCCAACCCAAAGAGGATTTCCGCTTTGGTAAGCGCAGTCGTGTAAAGCTCTTGATCCGCTTGCTCTTGAACCCACGCGACGACCTTGTAATCAGGTTCTGGGCGCATCAGCTCGGACAGCACATTGGTGTCCAGGATGATCATTCAGAGAAGTCGGGCGGGTCTCGCATCAGCTCGCGCGGCGGGATCTGCAATTCTACGCCACCCAACGGCGCAAATTTTTCGCGGATCGACTGCGCGAGCGTATATGTCGGCGCTGGTGTTCCAAGCGCCTCGCGCAAAATCACCCGCGCTTCTTCTTCCATGGACCGGCCGTGCTCGGCTGCCTGGACGCGCAAGCGCGCCTTCAGCTGGTCGTCGACGTTCCGGATGAACACAGATCCCATTCCCGAAGCGTAGCATCGTCGTCCGACGCTAGCAATGCTAGCAAGCGGACGGGAGATAGGGTCGACACACACCGACGCTGCCGCGAGATGGAATAGACTCGTGGCAGGGCGAGGGGTCGACCCGCGCCTCGAACCGGCGCAGAATTCACTCCAATGAATTGATGGTAGCTTCGACGCGATGAGCCTGACCAAACGCCCATTCGGGGATCCGAGAGGCACGCTGGACAACGCTGGCCCGATCCGCCGCTTCGCTGCCGATTACGCCCCGGCCGACGAAACGGTCGTTCCCCGGCTCCTGCAGGAGACGGCGCAGGACAGCAGCGCCGAAGTCCGAATCGCCGGCCGCGCCCGCCGCTATATCCAGGGCATCCGCGAAGCGCGCGGCGGCATAGGCGGGCTTGAGGACTTCATGCATGATTACAGCCTCTCCACCAAGGAGGGGCTGGCGTTGATGTCGCTGGCCGAGGCGTTGCTGCGCGTGCCCGACGCGGCGACGCAGGACCGGCTGATCGAGGACAAGCTCTCCGCCGGTGACTGGGAGCATGCGGCGGAAGGGAGCGAGAGCTGGCTTGTCTCGGCGACGACCTGGGCGCTCGGCCTGACGGCGCGGATCGTGCATCCGCCGGAGACGCCGGAGAGCGTCATCGGCCGCATCGCGCAGCGGCTCGGCACGCCGACGGTCCGCACCGCGGCGCGCCAGGCGATGCGGCTCCTCGGCCATCAGTTCGTACTCGGCGAAACGATCGAGGATGCGCTTTCGCGCGGTCGGGAGGCGCGCCGGAAAGGCTATCGCCATTCCTTCGACATGCTCGGCGAGGGCGCGCGCACGGCGGCCGACGCGGATCGCTATTTCGCTTCCTATGCAGCGTCGATCGAGGCGATCGGCCGCGCCGCCGACGGCTCGCTGCCGGACCGGCCAGGCATCTCGGTGAAGCTGTCCGCTTTGCACCCCCGCTACGCCGCCCGCCAGAGCGACCGCGTGCTGCGCGAGCTGACGCCGCGGCTGATCGATCTGGCGCGGGCGGCCAAGGCGCACCAGCTCAACCTCACGGTTGACGCGGAGGAGGCCGACCGGCTGGAGCTTTCGCTGGACGTCTTCGCCCGCGTGCTGGCCGAGCCGAGCCTTGCCGGATGGGACGGCTTCGGGCTCGCCGTCCAGGCTTATCAGAAACGCGCGCTCCATGTGATCGAATGGCTCGCTGAGGCGGCGCGCGCATCGAACCGGCGGCTGATGGTGCGGCTCGTCAAAGGCGCCTACTGGGATACGGAGATCAAGCGGGGGCAGGAGCGCGGGCTCGCCGATTTCCCGGTCTTCACCCGCAAGCCCGCCACCGACCTCTCTTACCTGGCTTGTGCGCGGAGAATGCTGGCGGCGCGGCCGCTGATCTATCCGCAATTCGCCACGCACAACGCGCTGACCGTCGCCACCCTGATCGAGGCGGCCGGCGATCGGAATTTCGAGTTTCAACGCCTGCATGGCATGGGCGAGGCGCTCTATGCCCAAGTGCATGAGCGCGACGGCTTCGATTGCCGGATTTATGCGCCGGTGGGCAGCCACAAGGAGCTGCTCGCCTATCTGGTCCGACGGCTTCTGGAGAACGGCGCGAATTCCTCCTTCGTCAACGCGGTGAACGATCGGGATGTGCCGGTCGACAGCCTCCTGGAGCCGCCGGCGGCGAATTTCTCGGCCGGCCAGTCGCCCCGCCATGCGCGCATCGTCATGCCGGCCCAGATTTTCGCCAATCGGCGGAATTCCCGCGGCGTGGAGTTCGGCAGCCGGGCGGAGCTGGAAAGACTGAGTACGGCCGTGCGGGCGGTTGCCTTGCCGTTTGGCGAAGCCGCGCCGCTGATCGACGGCAAGCCGAGAAGCGGGCCGAAACGCCCGCTTTACGCGCCTGGCGACGAAAGCGTTCTGGTCGGCACGGTGGTGGAGGCGAGCGAGGCGATCGCGGCCGAGGCCGTCTCGGCGGCGCTGGCGGGCTTCTTCGCCTGGGACGCCACACCCGCCGAGGAGCGCGCCGCGTGCCTGGAACGCGCCGCCGATCTTCTGGACGTCCGCCGCGACCGCTTCCTGGCGCTGCTTGCGCACGAATCCGGCAAGACGCTGGACGACGGCGTCGCGGAAATTCGCGAGGCGGTCGACTTCTGCCGCTTCTACGCGGCGGAAGCGCGAAAGCTGTTCGGCCGCGACACGTTCCTGCCCGGCCCGACCGGCGAGGAAAACCGCTATCTTTTGCGCGGGCGCGGCGCCTTCGTCTGCATCAGCCCCTGGAATTTTCCGCTGGCCATCTTCATCGGCCAGGTGAGCGCGGCGCTGGCGGCCGGCAATTCGGTGCTCGCCAAGCCGGCGGAGCAGACCCCGCTCGTCGCTTTCGAGGCGGTGCGGATCCTGCACGAGGCGGGCGTTCCCGTCAGCGCGCTGCATTATGTTCCCGGCGACGGCGGCGTGGGTGCCGCGCTGGTCAGCGACCCGCGCATCGCCGGGGTCGCCTTCACCGGCTCCACCCAAATCGCCCAAAAGATCAACCGGGCGCTCGCGGCCAAGGACGGGCCAATCGTGCCGCTGATCGCCGAGACGGGCGGCATCAACGCCATCGTGGCGGACGCCACCGCCTTGCCCGAGCAGGTCGCCGACGACGTCGTCGCCTCGGCATTCCGCTCCGCCGGCCAGCGCTGCTCGGCCTCGCGCCTGCTTTTCGTCCAGGAGGACGTGGCCGATGTCATGCTGGCGATGATCGCCGGCGCGGCCAAGGAATTGGTGCTCGGCGATCCCGCCGATCCGGCCACCGATGTCGGCCCGGTGATCGACGCCGACGCTAGGTCCGCGCTTGAAGATCACATCGCCAAGATGCGGCGGGAGCAGAGAATTCTCTACGCCGGGCGCGCGCCCAATCGTGGCCTCTTCGTAGCGCCGCACATCATCGAGCTCGACAGGGCCGGTGCGCTCGACCGTGAAGTGTTCGGTCCGGTCCTCCACGTGGTGCGTTGGAAAGCCGAAGAGTTCGATGATGTGGTCGCGTGGGTCAGGGGGAGCGGTTATGGGCTGACCTTCGGCTTGCACACGCGCGTCGGCGGCCGCGCCGAGCGGGTCGCCCGAATGCTCCAGGTCGGCAACGTCTATGTGAACCGCAACACCATCGGCGCCATCGTCGGCTCGCAACCGTTCGGCGGGATGGGACTGTCCGGAACCGGCCCGAAGGCTGGCGGGCCAAACTACCTGCAGCGCTTCGCGCTGGAGCAGGTCATCTCCACCGACACGACGGCGGCCGGCGGCAATGCCAGCCTGGTCAGCCTGGAGGACGACGCTGTCGCTTGATTGAATTCAGGTCGCCCGCTAACAGGCGCTTGACCTTACCGCATCCAGAAGGTTGTAATCACCGAAGCGAACGGGTGGGCCAGCAGGAGTGGGAGCCATGAATATCGGCCTGGCGGCGGAGGCGAGTGGGCTGCCGCCGAAGACCATCCGCTATTACGAGGAGATCGGGCTCGTCCGCTCCGACCGGCGCGGTAACAATTACCGCGACTATTCGGACAAGGCGCTGCACAACCTTCGCTTCCTGGCGCGGGCGCGGGCGCTTGGCTTCTCCATCGAGGAATGCCGGCAGCTCCTGTCGCTCTACGCGGACAAGGACAGGGCGAGCGCCGATGTCCGCGGCCTCGCCAAAGCGCATATGAAGGAGATCGACGCGAAGATCCGCGAGCTGCAGGCGATGAAGGGGACGCTTTCGAAGCTTGTCCAGGCCTGCCACGGCGACGAGCGGCCGGACTG
>JACCSN010000572.1 GCA_013812985.1 Hyphomicrobiales bacterium
CGCCATCGCCTCTTCCGCATCATCGACGAGGCGGTGATCACGCTGAAGCATGTCTCGGGCAGCGCCATCACCAATGAAGGCCACGACCTCATGGTGTCGCTCTACAGGGCGGACGGGACGCTGCTGATGGGCGGCGTCGGCTTTCTGCACCATCTGACGAGCGCCGCCGAAGCCTGCAAGTCGATCATCCGCCGGTTC
Source organism: Hyphomicrobiales bacterium (assembly GCA_013812985.1). Next base: position 199 of record JACCSN010000572.1, read on the forward strand.
GAGGGGCGTATCCGCGAAGGCGACGTGTTCCTGCTCAACGATCCCTATACGGCCGCGCTGCACACCTCCGACATCTACCTGGTCGCGCCAATCCATTTCCAGGGCGAGCTGATCGCCTGGAGCGCCTGCTTCGTGCATGTCTACGACATCGGCGCGATGAACCCGGGCGGGTTCAGCCCGCAATCGGTCGACATCTTCACCGAAGGATTCTCCTCGCCGGGCATCAAGATCGTCGACCAGGGCGAGATGGTCCAGGACGTGATCGACACGCTCCTGAACATGGTCCGCTCGCCCGAGATGGTGATGCTCGACCTGCGCTCGATGATTGCCTGCAACAACGTCGCCCGCGACCGCATGCAGGCGCTGATCGGGAAATACGGCCCCGAGACGGTCGATAGTGCTTGCGCCGAGCTGATCCGCTTGTCCGAGGAGCTGTTCCGCGCCCGGTTGCGCCAACTGCCGGACGGCTCATGGCGCTCGCGGCAATATCTGGACGTGAACGGTGAGACCGCCACCGTCGCGCTGACCATGACCAAGACGGACGACCGCCTGGTCTTCGACTTCTCCGAGTCGAGCCAGCAGAGCCGGTTCGCGATTAATTGCACCAAATGGGCGTCGCTGGGCGGGCTGTTCGCGCCGTTGTTCCCGCTCTTGTGCTACGACATTACGTGGAACGAAGGGGTGATCCGTCCGGTCGAGATGATCGCCCCGGAGGGCCTCATCGTCAATTGCCGGCGGCCGGCGCCGGTCTCGGTCGCCACCGTGGCCGCCATCCAGTCGGTCAACAACGCCGCCTGCACCACGATCGGCAAGATGCTGGCGGCCAGCGATACGTTCCGTGACCAGGCGACCGCCGTCTGGCACGCCAACCACTTCGCCATCTTCAAGTTCGGCCGCAACCAGAAGGGCGGCGAATCGATCGGCATCCTGACCGAGACGTTCGCCGGCGCCGGCGGGGCGCGTTCGTTTGCCGATGGCGTCGATATCGGCGGTGAGATCCCCAACCCGATCTCGCGCATGGCCAATGTCGAGACCGTCGAGGCGGCCTTCCCCGTGCGCTACCTGTTCCGCCGGCGCGTCGTCGATTCCGGCGGCCCCGGCCGGTGGCGCGGCGGCACCGGGGGCGAGCTTGCGCTGGTGCCGCACAAGGCGCCCGACGGCGGCATTCATTACGTGGTGTCCGGCAAGGGCGCTCGCCATCCGATGAGCGAGGGGCTGGCCGGCGGCTATCCGGGCGCCCCCAACGCCTATATTTGGGTGCACAACAACGAAGCGAACCAGCCGGAAGCCTCCGCCGACTGGCAGCACGGCGACGACATCGACGCCATGCCGGGGCAGCAGGAGCGCATCTCGTGGGGCGTGTTCCCGCTGATGGGCAAGGACGCGCTTTATGTTCGCTGGAACGGCGGCGGCGGCTATGGCGATCCGCTCGACCGCGAGCCCGAACGCGTGGTCGCCGACATAGCCGCGTCTGTCGTCAGCCGGGACGCGGCGCGCGATATCTATGGAGTCGCCGTGACGCAGGGCGGCGCTCTGGACGCCGGTGAGACCGATCGGTTGCGCCGGCAGATTCGCGCCGAGCGCCTGAACATGGAGGCGGCTGAGTGACGCAATCCGTTTCACCCGCGCTTGTCGCCGATGGCGGCTCCACAAGCTGCCGGCGCTGCGGGCACCGGTTCGGGTCCTCCGGCGAGAGCTGGAAGGCAGCCGCTCGCGTGCGCGAGGTGCCGCTGCACCGCGTAGGCAAGGCGTTCGACACCGGGACAGGGGACGGGGCGGTGCGCCTTCGGCATTTCTATTGCCCGAATTGCGCGACCCTGCTCGACACGGAAACCGCGCTGGAAGGCAATCCTTTCCTCGACGACCGCGTCGGCGTGTGAGCGGGTGGGAACGATGACCGGCGATCCGGAATACATCCCCGAAGGTAGGCGCGAACGCGACAGCACGGTGGGCCAGCGCCTGCGCGAACTGCGCAAGGAGCGCGGCCTCAGCATCGCCGTTCTGGCGAAGGCTTCGGGTGTCCCGGGAAGCACCATCAGCAAAATCGAGAACGGGCAGCTTAATCCGAGCCTGGTGCACGCCATCAATCTTGCCTCGGCGCTGGACGCCAATCTTGGCTTCCTGGTCAGGCCGCAAGACGCGCACGCGGATTTCGTCGTCCATCGCAAGGTGCTGCGCGACGCAATCCGCTATCCGGAGCTTGCCCTGGAGTTGCAGGATCTGAGCTGCGATTCCTCGCGCGGCATCCTGGAAGCGCGGATCGGCCGGATCGGCCCCGGCGCGCACTCGGGCAAGGAAGGCATGCGCCATAAAGGCGAGGAATTGTGCCACGTGCTCGAGGGCCGGCTCCGCTACGAACTTCAGGACGAAACGATCGTGTTGGAGAAGGGCGGGACGCTCCACTTCAAGTGCGATCGGCCGCATCGCTGGGTCAACGAGGCCGAGGGCGAGACAACGGTGCTTTGGGTGTTCTCCGACGGCCTGTCCTTCTGACCGAATCCACGAGAGGTGACTGGGATGCACAACATTTCCATACGTGAGGAAATCGTCGAGCGGGTGATGAAGCGGCGCGGCCGCTTTCATCTCTTCGACCGTCTCGATCCGCAGCGGACGGCGCTCGTCGTGATCGACATGCAGGCGACGTTCTGCCAGGAAGGCGCGCCCGCCGAGGTGCCCGGCTCGCGCGACATCGTCGCCCCGATCAACCGGCTGGCCGGCCATCTTCGCGCGCTCGGCGGCCGGATCATCTGGGTCAACCACGCCAACACTTCGACACCGACGGGCACGGACTGGAACAGCTTTTTCGAGAATTTCGTTTCCGACAACATCCGCGAGCGAACGATCGCCAGCCTCTCGCCCGGCGATCCCGGCCAGGAGCTCTGGTCCGAGCTCGACGCGCACGAGGACGACCTGCGGATCATCAAGAACCGCTACAGCGCCCTCATTCCCGGCAGCTCACCGCTGGAGCGCATCGTCAGAAGCCTCGGCATCGACACGCTGCTGATCGCCGGCACGAAGACGAATGTGTGCTGCGAGGCCACCGCTCGCGACGCCATGATGATGGACTTCCGGGTGGTCATGCTGTCGGATGCGACCGCCGCCCTGTCCGACGAGGAGCACCGCGCGACGCTTGAAAACATCATCCAGCAGTTCGGCGACGTGATGACCTGCGCCGAAGCGATGCACTGTCTCGACGCCGGCCGCACCGCTCCGGTTTAACCGTCGTAACCCGTCCGGGAGGACCCAAGAATGCGTATCCTGACATCATTCGTTGCAGCATTGTTCCTGCTTGCCGGCGCCGCGTCCGTGTCGGCGCAGACCAAGCGCGTCGCGCTCGTGCTGCCCGGCCCGATCACCGACGGCACCTTCAACTCGGCTGCCCATAACGGCATCGAAGCGGCGAAGGCGAAATACGACATCGAGGTTTCGGTGCGCGAGAACACCGACTTCGCCCAGATCCCGGAAGTGCTTCGCACCTATGCCGAGGAAGGCTACGACGTGATCATCGGGCATGGCTTTCAGTTCGCCGAGCCGGTCCTGGAGATGCATGCGCAATATCCCGACACCTGGTTCATCGTGAACACCGCCCGCGTCCAGGCCGAGCCGAATGTCGCTTCCTTCGACAACCGCTGGGGCCATGCCGGCTACATCGCCGGCGCGGTCGCGGCGCTCTATTCCAAATCGGGCACCGTCGGGCATATCGGCGGCATTCCGGTGCCCGTGATCGAGGACTACAATTCCGGCTTCGAGCGCGGCGCCAAGCGCGTCGACCCGGACGTCAAGGTCTTGTCGGCCTATGTCGGGTCGTTTACCGACATCGCGCGCGGTGCCGAGATCACCACGTCGCTGATCGAGCAGGGGGCCGACGTGGTCACCTCGACGGGCAATGAGAACGTCATCGGCACGATCCAGGCAGCCCAGAAAGCCGGCGTGCACGCCATCGGCACCGCCTTCGACAGCCACGCAGCGGCGCCCGACACCGTCATCACGACGGCGCTGATCAACATGGACGTGAACATCGACATGGCGATTGGGCGCATCATCAACGGCACGATCGAGCCGAAAAGCTATATTCTCGGCATTGAAGAGAACGGCATCGGGCTGGCGCCCTTCCGCAATTTCGAGGACGCCTTTTCGGCCGAAGCGAAGGCGACCATCGAGGAGGTGATCGCCGATGTCCGGGCCGGGAAGATAGAGGAACAGCAGCAGCCCTGATTTTCATGCAGGGCGAAGCGCCGGTGTCCGCGTCGCAGGATGACCGACGCGCGCCGGTTCTCGCCTTCGAGGGAGTGACGAAGCGCTTCGGAGCCGTCGTTGCAGCGCGCGACGTGTCATTCCAGGTCATGGCCGGCGAGATCGTCGCGCTGGTCGGCGAGAACGGCGCCGGCAAGTCGACGGTCGTTAACCTGATCAGCGGCGTGCTGCGCCCGGACGAGGGGCGGCTGCGCTTCGGCGGCGATCCGGTCGACTTCGCCTCGCCCAACGACGCGGTCCGGCGCGGCGTCGGGGTCGTGCATCAGCACTATACGTTGACGCCGACGCTGAGCGCTCTCAACAACATCGTCCTCGCCATGCCGGAGCTGGGCCTCGGTCCTTTCAGCCGCAAGCGGCTCCTGGCGCGGGTGGCGCGGATCGCGGACGATCTCGGATTCGGGCTGGATCTGTCGGCGCGCATTGACCAGCTCGACGTGGCGCACCAGCAGCGGGTCGAGATCGTCAAGGCGCTCTTGCGCGATGTCCGCCTGCTGGTGCTCGACGAGCCCACCGCCGTGCTGGGCCCCGCCGACCGCCGCCAGTTCTTCGACATGCTCGCCCGGCTCAGGCAACGCGGCGTCGCCATCGTCCTCATCACCCATAAGCTCGACGACGTTTTCAGTATCTGCGAGCGCGCATTGGTGATGCGCGGCGGCGCGCTTGTCGCGGATCGGCCGACGGCGCAGCTCGATCGTGGCGAGCTGGTCGAGCTGATGATCGGCGAGCGCAATCCGGCGCTGGCGCTCGAACTGGCGGGCACGGCGGCTCCAGCGGCGGCGGACTCTCCCGGCGCCACGCTCGGGTGGATCACCGGCCTGACCTTGCTGCGGAGCGACGGTTCGCTTGCGGTCGAGGGGCTTTCGCTGTCGCTGCATGCCGGTGAAATCCTCGCGGTCGCCGGGGTCGACGGGAACGGCCAGGTCGAACTGATGCGCTGTCTGGCCGGGCTGGATCGGCCCGATGCCGGGGAAGTGGAGCTCCTCGGCCTGTCAAGCCGGAGCAAGGGGCGCTGGTCGCCGCGGGCGCTGCGCAAGGCCGGCCTGGCGCATGTCCCCGCCGACCGCCGCCGCAGCGGAATTCTGGAAGGGCGCGACCTCGCCGACAACCACCTTCTGTGCCGGATGGACGATCCCGGCCTCGTGCGCGGCGGCTTCATCCGGCGGCGGCGGTTGCGCGACATCGTGGCCGGACTGATCGGCGAATTCAGCGTGAAAGCGACCGGTCCGGGGAACCGCATGGGCGCGCTGTCGGGAGGCAACCAGCAGAAGCTTGTTCTGGCCCGCGAACTGACCGGCGGGCCGCGCGTGCTACTGGTCGCCTATCCCTCGCGCGGCCTGGATGTGCGCACGACGCATTTCCTGCACGACCGCCTGCGGGCGGCGCGCCGCGAGGGCGCCGCCGTGGTGCTGGTGTCGGGCGACCTCGACGAGATCTGGCTGCTCGCCGACCGCATCCTGGTGCTAGCGGGCGGCCATGGCTTCGGGCCGGTCACCAAGGCTAGGACCACGCCCGCCCAGATCGGCGGCTGGATGGCGGGACACCGGGACTCCGAGACGCAGGCGGCGTGATGGCGGG
>JACCSN010000601.1 GCA_013812985.1 Hyphomicrobiales bacterium
GCAAGCGCGGCGGGCCTCCCGGATTCGACGCGCCCGTGCCCCTGAAAGGCCGGCGGCTCGGAGAGGCGCAAGTCGCCGCTGAGGTCGACGCGCGTTTCCCCTGGGAGAATGGCGGCAAGGTTTTCCACGCGCCACCCTTGGGCGTCGGTCGCCAGGTCGATGCCCACCGCTTGCATGACGCTGCCGCCGATCACGACGCCTTGCGCGTCGAGGTGGAGCTGGCCGGGAAACGGCGCCTTCGGCAGCTCCGGCAACAGCTGGACGAGGCGGTGGTATGCAGCGGCGATGGAGACCGGCTGATCCGGCCCCCCACCGAGCGCCTGGTCGACATCGATCTGGCGGGCGCCGATGGAGATGTCGAAGCGCGCTTCGGCACCGAAATCGAGTCGCCCTGACGCCTGTACGACGAGCGGGCGCTCCATGGCGCCGTAGGACAGCTGCGCCTCTTCGAACGTGACGGCGTCAGGCGTGAGCGAGAATCCGCCCTGGGCGGCGAAATCGGCCAGCGGCGAGCGCGGCTCGTCGCTCCCGTCCTCCGGCGCTATGCCGGCGACGGAGATCGAGCCCTCGAATTTTGGCGCCTCGACGCCTGCGAAGGCGGCGACGCCGTCCAGCGCGACGGATAACGGGTAGAGCGGCGAGGAGATCGAGATATTCGCCGGCACTGAATCGTCGACGCCGACCCGGCCCAGGCCGACCCTCACCACCATCGGAATCCCGTCAAGGGAAAGGTCCGCTTCGATCCTGCCCGGGCCGCGCAGCGAGCCGGCCTCGACCACTCCGTTGATGTTCTCGGCGCGAAAATCCCGGCCGGCTCGGCTGTCGGCGATAATCGCCGCGCCGTCCAGGATCTCCAGCCGGGCCAGCGAGATCCGCTGCGGGTCGATGCGCCATCCGCTGCCCGGCCCGTTCGCCTCCGTTTCGCTGAGCTGCGCCAGATCGAACCGGAAATGCGGCCGCTCGACCGTCATCTGGATGACCTTGATCTCGCCCTTCAGAAGCGGGGCGAGCTCCACCTCGGCGCGGAATCGCTCCATCTCGATGTCCGGCTCTTCCGCGTCGCCGATCCGGATGTCCGTGAAGCTCAGGATCGGCGTCGGCAGGAGGCGCACGCTTGCCTTGCCGGCGACAGAGACGGGGCGCCCGATATAGGCCGAAGCCTCGCGCTCGAAGGTCTCGCGGTAGGCCGTCCAGTCGACCAGGTACGGCCCGATCAGGGCCGTGAACAGGATCGCGATGAGAAGGCCGCCGGCCGCTATGAAGAGCTTGCTCAGGTCGAAGCTCCCGTTCAGCTCACGCCGAAAGCCGGACGATCTTGCCCGGATTCATGATGTTCAACGGATCGATCGCCTTCTTGATCCAGCGCATGACTTCGACCGAAGCCGAACCGCCCTCGCCTTCCAGGTATTTCATCTTGCCCTGGCCGATCCCGTGCTCGCCGGTGCAGGTGCCGTCCATGCGGATAGCACGCTCGGCCAGCCGATCGATGAGCTCGCGCACCGCATGCATTTCCTCGACGCTTCCCGTATCGACCAGCACGCTCAAATGGAAATTGCCGTCACCGACATGACCGACGATCGGCGCCAGCACGTTGAGCCGCTCCAGGTCCGCCTTGGTCTCCATCACGCAATCGGCGAGCCTTGAAATCGGCACGCAGGCGTCCGTGGAGATCAGGCTCGCGCCCGGCCGCAAGCTTTTCACCGAGAAATACACGTCATGGCGGGCCTGCCACAGCTTTAGCCGGTCCTCCTCGCGCGTCTCCCAGCGGAAGCGGTCGCCCCCAAACTCCTCGGCGATCGCGCCGAACTCCTTCGCCTGCTCCTGCACGCCGGCCGGCGTGCCGTGGAACTCCAGGAACAGCGCCGGACTTTCCGGCAGATCGAGCTTCGAATAGTTGTTGCACGCTCTCACTTGCAGTTCGTCCAGAAGCTCGATTCGGGCGATCGGTATTCCATACTGAATCGTCGTGATCACTGCTCGGCAGGCCGCTTCGACACTCTGGAAGCTGCAAACAGCCGCCGAGATCGCCTGCGAGATGCCCTGCAGCTTGAGGGTCAATTCCGTGATGATGCCGAGCGTTCCCTCCGCCCCGATCAGGAGCCGGGTGAGGTCGTAGCCGGCGGAGGTCTTCTTGGCCCGGTTCGCCGTCTTAACGACCGAGCCGTCGGGCATCACCGCCGTGAGGTTGAGGACGTTGTCGCGCATTGTGCCGTAGCGCACGGCGTTGGTGCCGGAGGCGCGGGTGGACGCCATGCCGCCGAGGCTTGCATCGGCGCCGGGGTCGATCGGAAAGAACAGGCCCATGTCGCGCAGATGGGTGTTGAGCTGCTTGCGCGTGACCCCCGGCTCCACGACGCAGTCGAAATCGTCGGCATGGACCGCCACGATGCGGTTCATGCGCGACAAGTCGACCGAGATGCCGCCGGCCGGCGCGTTCAGGTGGCCTTCGAGCGACGTGCCCGTGCCGAAGGCGATCACAGGCGTGCGGTGCGCCGCGCAGACGCGGACGATCTCGCCGACTTCCTCGGCGTTCTCGGCGAAGATCACAGCATCGGGCGGCTGGTTCGGCACCCAGCTCGTCGTATGCCCGTGCTGCTCGCGCACCGCGCCGGATGCGCTCAGGCGATCGCCGAAGCGCTGCTTCAGGACGGCGATCGAGAGCTCGATCCCGCTGTCGTTCCGCTCAGCCGCCGCGGCCAATGCCATCGCCAGACCCGCTCTTTTCCCTGCCTGCGGAAATAGCAGGAACCGCCCGGCGCTGTCCAAAGCACGAGATCAGATCGAAATTCCCGCCCAGACCGGGCCTGAATGCGCCGGGAATGGGGCCGCATTGAGTCGAGGCCGGCTGGACGAGACGCGTGAGGCATGTTCGCCTCGCATTGGTGCGACCTGCTTGTGGTCCGATTGAGCCAGTTCACAACGCCCGGTTCGTTGGACCACCCGGGTTTGTGGATCCTGCCGAAAGTGGCGCATGAGCGATGCCCCAAGCCTTCATCAAGGGTCCATCACGGGTGAGCACCGGGTCGGCGTGCGGCAGCGGGAGCGCGGCAATGGCGCGGCGGGCTTCTTCCAAGGGCACCTCGCCGGGCCGCGTGATGGTCCCGTCCTGGCCCGGCGGATAGCCGCCGACCACGGTGAAGCCGTCGCGCTTGTCGCCAAGCCGCTTGTGGCCGACGCCGGCCGGGATCACCACCACGTCGCTGGCGCGGAACTCGACGGTGATCCCGCCGTCGCCGCCGAAACCGACCAAGGCGTGGCCGGCGACGCAGCCCAGGACCTCGTGGCCGGTGATGTGGAAATGCCAGTAGTCGAAAATGCCGTCGACCCAATTGCCGCCCCAGGTGTTGCGGGCGAAAAGCGACTGACAGCCGCTCGGCGACCTGAGCTCCGGCGGCAGCGCATGGCGGTAGAGGATGAGCGGCAGCGCATTGTTCGGGATGTTCCCGTCCGGCGGTAAGCTGAAGCTCTCGACCTCGGGTTCCATGTAACGTCTCCGTGGCATGCGCCGCGGGGGTTCGCTCGGCACGCTTTCCCTTTCAATGGCCAGTCCGGCCAAAAGCTCCGGCCGCACTTGCACCGTCCCTCCGGGGCTGGCAGGCAGACGCCTCGGACAAGAGGAGGCCGCTCTTGAGGAAGGTTGTGATCGTCACCGGCGGCAGCCGCGGCATAGGAGCCGCCGCGGCGCGCCTGATCGCCGCCGGCGGGGCCGCCGTGGTCGTCAATTATGGGCAGGCGCGCGAAGCCGCGGAGCGCCTTGTGACGGAGATCGAGGCCATCGGCGGCGAAGCGCTCGCCGTCCAGGGCGATGTCGCGAACGAGGACGACGTGCTCCGGCTGTTTCGCGAGACCGAGGAGCGGTTCGGGCGGCCTTCCGGGCTCGTCAACAATGCCGGCATCATCCAGCCGCAGATGCGGTTCGAGGCGATGACGGCCGAACGGTTCCGCCGCATCGTCGACGTAAACCTCATCGGCACGCTGCTCTGCGCCCGCG
>JACCSN010000474.1 GCA_013812985.1 Hyphomicrobiales bacterium
TTTTTTGTTGCGCTAATCTTGGTCGTCGAACTCACCCGCGGGAGCACTGTGGGAGCAAGAGGGCGCGCAATCCTGCGCGCTCACGCCCGGCCCGGAGGGCGCTTTCGAACGCCGACCGCGACCTCCACCTCGAACTTAACCCTTCATCGCGACCGGCCGAACAGTTAGCCTGGGGTTGTGGCGACGACGGCAAACGCCGCGAGCGGGTGAATGGGTCACATTCATCTCCATAACATCCCCCAATCAAAGCAGTGGCGGGATGTCGTCGGGCTGATCACGGACGGCGCTGCTGTCGCCCAGATCGCCGCTGCCTCGGCAAAGGCAGCGGAACACGGATTGATGAAGGCGGCGGACGATGACGCGCTCGCCTATTCCTTCTGGCTGCTTACGCAGATGCCCCAGGCCGCCCGACAGGAGGACTTCGGAAGCCAGCTCCGCGCCCTCGGGCTTCGAGTGTCCGATAAGCCAACCCTCCTGGAGATCACCGCCGCATTCACGGAAGCGATCGACCGCCGAGTGCGGGAGGCGGGCCGGCGGACCGACATCGGCGAAATGGCACAGCTTGCAGCTGCGGAGAGCGTTTCTGCGCTGGTCGGCCGCGAACTGCCTTCACTGTTCGGGCCCTCTGCCGAGGATGTTCAGACAGCTTTCCGGAAGCTCGGCACTTCGGATCGCTTCAGTGTTCTGGCACGGGATTTCTTCTCACGCCTGACGAGTCGCTCACTCGGCTATTTTCTAAGCCGCGAGTTACCCCGGCATGTAGGTCCAGGCCGGCGGTTTGCAGATCTCGGGGAGCACGGCGCCTTCAATGCGGCGCTGGATCTTCATTGTCGTGAAGCGTCTCGCATCATCAAAGAATTCTCCGGGGGTTGGTACGGCAAGACCCTGTTTCGGGAAGGACAGATTAGCCCTGAGAAGGCCCGTCTTTTCGCCCATGTAGCGTTCAAGAAGATCCGCGCAGAGTTGCGCAAGCGGAGAGACCTCGTTGAATGAGCGTCTCGTCCTTTGCGGGGGAGCGCGGCGCGAGGCAACAGGGCCTGCGCTCAGGCTGGCATTAGGCGGCGCTGAACAGAACATCAAACTAAGGCTCGAAGACATCAGCCGGGCTATGGTCCGTCCAATCCCGGATCGGATCGCAGACCTCACGGAGATAGCCGCGTACGTTTACTGCGCCGACCAGGGGACAAGTCGAGGTGGTCCCGCAGATGTGGGAATGGGGGCAAGATGGCGGCGCCGATTTCGCTTCGTTATCCCGGTCCGCGATCCGGATCACTGGAGCGGCCGCGCCGTTGTTGAGCTGCTGCACTCAACGTTGTCGTTCTTGTCGGACGACGAGTACGAGTTCGAATTCGAGCAGGCTTCCAGCCCACCACCGTTCCAAGACTACCTGGCCTTCGGGGAAGATGACCCCGCTGCATTTGGGACCGATAGGGTCGTCTTGTTCTCCGGAGGGCTAGATTCGCTCAGCGGCGCAATTGAGGAGCTATCGGCAAAGAGGACGCGCATCGCTCTCGTCAGCCATCGGTCATCGCCCAAGGTTCACGACCACCAGAAGCGATTGGTTCGAGCGCTCAAGCACCGATTTCCAAAGCGGATCTTGCACGTACCTATTCTTCTAACACGGCAAAGAGGGCTGCCGGTAAGGGAGTTTACGCAGCGCACGCGCTCTTTCCTGTATAGTGCATTGGGCTGCGCAGTCGGCCACCTTCTGGGTAACAACTCCGTACGCTTCTACGAGAATGGCGTGGTTAGCATCAATCTGCCGATTTCAGAGCAGGTCGTCGGCGCGCGGGCGACCCGCACCACCCATCCGCTTGTCCTAGATCTGTTCCGGCGCTTCTTCAGTGCGGCTCTTGGCGCCAGTATATTCTTGGACAACCCGTTCATCTGGAGGACCAAAAGCGAGGTTGTTCGCGCCATCGTGGTTAGCGGGTGCGGCGACCTGATCCGCGAGACTGTCAGCTGCACTCGGGTGCATGAAGCGACCAAGTTACATACACATTGCGGCTGCTGCTCGCAGTGTCTGGATCGCCGGTTCGGCGTTCTTGCTGCGGCCGCCGGGGAGCACGATCCCGTCGAGATGTATCGGATCGAGTTGCTCACGGGAGACCGCGACAAACCCCTCGACCGCGTCATGGCCG
>JACCSN010000674.1 GCA_013812985.1 Hyphomicrobiales bacterium
AGCGGGCCGGAGACCTGTTCTCAACCGTGACTTGCGGCAGATACGCGAGCTTGGTCCAGGACTACGACGACGACGACGCGCCGCGTCTGGCCGGGCTGCGCCCGTCGGGCGAGCGCGTTCCGGTGCCCGGCTTCAGCGAGGGGACCCGCGACCAGCTCTACCTGGCGCTTCGTCTGGCCTATCTCGAGGACTATGCCCGCCGCACCGAGCCGGCGACCTTCATCGGCGACGACCTGTTCGCCACTTTCGACGACCGGCGCACCGTTGCCGGCCTCCAGGGGCTCGCCGCCATCGGCGCGGACGTGCAGCCGATCCTGTTCACCCACCACCGCCACGTCGCCGAAGCTGCCTCCGCTCTGGGCGCGGAGGTGGAGGTTCTGGAACTCGGCTGACCCGAGGGTCCGGCGCAACCACGGCTTCACGTCACCAAAAGGTCGGTCGGCGCGAAGCGGGTGACGTCGATCAGCCCGATGTCGGAAATCCTGAGTTCCGGGATGACGACGAGGGCCAGCAGCGAATGCTGCATGAAGGCGTTGTTCAGGTGGCACCCGCAGCCGCGCATGGCCTCGACGATTCCGTTCGCCTTGCCGGCCACGATCTCGGCCCGCTCGTCCGACATCAGGCCGGCGATGGGCAATTCGACCAGCGCAAGCTCGCGGCCTTCGCGCACGACCACCACGCCGCCGCCGACCTCGCCAAGCCGGTTGGCGGCCATCGCCATGTCGGCCTTGCTCGTGCCGACGACGATCATGTGGTGGCTGTCATGGGCCACCGTGCTCGCCACCGCGCAATCCACGCTGTAGCCAAAGCCCGAGACGAAGGCGTTGACGACCTGGCCCGTGCCGCGGTGCCGCTCGACGAGCGCGATCTGGCAGACATCGGCTGCCCGGTCCATCGCGACGAGGCCGTCGCGGACGCCGAGGGAACGTTCCAGCGCCCGCGTCGGCGCCTGGTTCTCGATGACGCCAATGACGCGGGCGTGGACTTCGCTCGCGCCCGGCGGGGCGGCGATGTCGAAATCCGCCGAGCCAAGCCGCCGCCCGATCCTGACCGTGCCGCGGGCGAAGCCGGGATACCCGAAAGGCGCGATGTCCGCGGTGAGTCGGCCATTCTCGGCGAGCACGGCGCCCTGCGCGACGACCGTCTCGATCGGCAGCGTGACGAGGTCGGCGGAGAGGATCAAATCGGCGCGGCGGCCCGGCGTGATGGAGCCGAGCTCGCGCTCCAGCCCAAAGTGCTGGGCGGTGTTGAGGGTCGCCATCTGGATCGCCGTGATGGGCCGGAGGCCCTGCGCGATGGCGTGGCGGACGACGCGGTTCATGTGGCCGTCGCCGACCAGAGTGCCGGAATGGCTGTCGTCGGTGCACAGGATGAAGTTGCGCGAATCGAGCCCCAGCTCGGTCACCGCCTTGATCTGGGCGGCGACGTCGTACCAGGCGGAGCCGAGGCGGAGCATCGCCCGCATGCCCTGGCGGATGCGCGCCACGCAATCTTCGAGCCGCGTCCCCTCGTGATCGTCGGCCGGCCCGCCGGCGAGGTAGCCATGGAAGGGGAGGCCGAGGTCGGGCGAGGCGTAGTGCCCGCCGATTGTCTTGCCCAAAACCTGGGCGGCGGCGATCTCGCCGAGCATGTTGGCGTCGCCCGCCGCCACGCCGGGAAAATTCATCATCTCGCCGAGCCCGATCATGCCCGGCCAGCGGAGCGCCTCGCGCACCTCGTCCGGCCCGATCGTCGCCCCGGCTGTCTCCAGGCCCGGCGCGCTCGGCACGCAGCTCGGCATCTGGACGAAAACGCTGACCGGCAGGCGCATCGCCTCGTCGTGCATGAGCTTGACGCCTGGAAGGCCAAGCACATTGGCGATCTCGTGCGGGTCGATGAACATGGTCGTCGTGCCGTGCGGGATGACGGCGCGCGCGAACTCCGTCACCGTCACCATGCCGCTCTCCACATGCATGTGCCCGTCGCACAGGCCCGGCACGAGATAGCGCCCCTCCGCCTCGATGACGCGGGTGCTCGCGCCGATGGCGTGGCCGGCGTCCGGCCCGACATAGGCGAAGCGGCCGGCGGCAACTGCGACATCGGTGCGGGGGATAATCTCGCCGGAATGAACGTTCACCCAGCGGCCGCCGCGGATCACCAGGTCGGCCGGGCTCCGGCCGGTGGCGACGTCGATCAGCCGCGGCGCGGCTTCCGCCCAGGTCTTGATCACGCGTTCGGCTCTCCTCGCGCCTTTCCGCGTCCGCTTGCACACGGAGACGCAGCAAACGCACGTCACCTTGTAAATTCAGATGAACCGGGGTTCCAGCGGCAAATCTCCGCAAGCCGGTGATGCTGGAGGCGGTCCGTGATCGTCGCTACCGATTTAAGATCGCGTTAGTAGTTAAATTATTAATACTGACCTTAATCCCTGGCAACTTAAGGTTCCATTTAATACGATGACAGTTACGGATAATTGTAAGCAACTTGTAGAAATTAGAACCGCTATATGACTTCCCGATACGAAGGGGAGAACGGTCATGGGCAAGCGGGTCGAGAGCGCCGAGATGGAATACGCGGAAAACCAGTTCACACCGCAACCGCGTTTGCGCGCGGCATCTTGGGCAACATTTTCGCGCGGCGGTCCGTCGATATCCGCATTCCGCCTGATCGCGATGCCGCTCGCCGTTGCGTTGCTTTGCTCGACCGCTTTTGGCGCGGTCGCGCCGTCCTCGACGCCTACGACCACCGTCACCGGCACGCCACAACTGACCATCGAGACCGCGGCGATTCTCGCGGGCAAGCTCGTCATCACCGGGACGGCCGGCGCTCCTGGCGCCGTTGTCAGGCTCCGCGGCACCACGTTCACCGCGAGAGCCGACGCGCA
>JACCSN010000702.1 GCA_013812985.1 Hyphomicrobiales bacterium
CGGCCAGGCCGATCAGCCGGGGCGAAACGGTGAGCTTCAGCGTCCGGCCCGAGCAGATGACCATCGCGCGCGCCGGCCCCGCGTTGCCGGACGAGAGCATGTTCAGCGCCGATGCGCAGGTGCTGAACCGCATCTTTCTGGGCGAGCACACCGAATATCTTGTGCGCGAGGAGCGGCTGGGCGAGTTTCTGGTCCTGGCGCCGCGCCAGGCGGAGATGCGCGACCAGCGCTTCGCCGTGGGCGACAAGGTGCATGTCGGCTGGCGCCAGGAGGCGGCCGTGATGCTGCCGACCGAGTAATTTGAGGGAACGGGCCGCTCGGCCCGCGGGAGGAAAAGATGGACAACGATCGCCACAGGCCTGCAATCACCGCCAAGGACTTCATGGACGAGCTCTGGCGCTTTCGCCGCGGCTCGGTCACGCGCCGGCATTTTCTCGGCGTCAACGGCCTCGGACTGGCGACCGCTGTGCTGGCGAGCGCGGTTCCCCTGCTACGGCCGCGACCGGCCTATGCGGCGGGCGAACTCGGCGACACGCTGAACTTCACCACCTGGCCCAATTATTTCGATCAAGCCAATCTGGACAAATTCACCGCCGACACCGGCGTCAACATCAACGTCACCGTATTCGGCTCCAACGAGGAGATGCTCGCCAAGCTGCAGGCCGGCGGTACGGGCTGGGACGTCTTCGTCCCGACCAATTACACGATTTCCACCTACAAGAGCCTGGACCTGATCGATCCGCTGGACCTGTCAAAGCTGAAGAACTTCGACGAGAGCACGCATGAAGCCCGCTTCATCGGCGAGGCCAAGATCGACGGCAAGATGTGGGCGGTGCCGAAGGACTGGGGCACGACCGGATACATCGTCAACACCGCCAAGGTGCAGGGCGAGATGACCAGCTGGAAGCAGTTCTGGGACCGCACCCGCGACGACCTTTCGGGCCGCGTCATGGTGCATGACTACCAGCTGACGACGATCGGCAACGCGCTCAAATACTTCGGCTACTCGTTCAATTCCGTGGACCCGAAGGAGCTTGCCGAGGCGGAGAAGCTGCTGATCGAGGCGAAGCCGCACCTCTTCGCCATCAACAGCGACTACCAGCCGTCGATCCGCAACGGCGACGCCTGGATGTCGGTCGCCTGGACCGGCGACGCCACGCAGCTGCAGCGCGACATGCCCGAGATCAAGTATGTGCTCGGCAGCGAGGGCGGCGAGATCTGGACGGATTTTTACGCCATCCCCAAGGATGCGCCGAACAAGCCCGCCGCCTACGCCTTCATCGACTACATGCTCACGCCGGAGGTGAATGCGCGCGAGGTGCAGGCGCATGGCTATCCGAGCACGGATGCGAAGACCAACGCGCTGGTGCCGAAGGAGATGCTCTCCAACCCGATCCTCTATCCGGCGGCGGAGCTGCTCTCCGCACTGGAGTTCGGCGCGGCGGCGACGCTCACCGACCCGCTCCGCGCGGAGATCATGGCCCGCTTCAAGTCCGCCTGACGTCGCCCGATCTCTGTGGCTTCCGGACAACCGACGGGGCGCTCGCGCCTCGTCACCGCGCTTATGGTGGGGCCGGCGGCGTTCTTCTTCACGCTGCTGCTGATCCTGCCGCTCGTAGTCGTGGTGGTCTACAGCTTCGGCGAGCGCGCGCCGGCCGGCGGCTACCAGGCCGGCTTCACCTTCGACAATTACCTGAATCTGCCGGCGCGCGGCAAAGCCTTCCTCAACACGCTGACGCTCGCCCCGATCGGCACGCTGCTCTGCGTGCTGATCGCCTATCCGCTGGCCTATTTCCTGGCGGTGAAGGCGAGCCCCCGCCGGCGCATGCTGCTGCTCGTTCTGGTGATCGTGCCGTTCTGGACGAGCCAGCTTCTGCGCATCTACGCGTGGTTGATGATCCTCGGCAACCAGGGCCTGCCGCGGCTGTTCTCGCTTGTCGGGATCGAGGACCTAAGGATCGTCAACACGCCGGCCGCCGTGCTGATCGGCATGGTCTACGGCTACCTGCCGCTGATGGTGCTGCCGATCTATGTCAGCCTGGAAAAGCTCGATCTGCGGCTGCTGGAAGCCTCCGCCGATCTTGGCGCCAATGGCTGGCGGACTTTTCGGCAGGTGACGCTGCCGCTGTCGCTGCCCGGCGTGGCCACCGGCTCCATGCTCGTCTTCATCCTGCTGATGGGCGAGTTCATCATTCCGGCGCTGCTTGGCGGCGGCAAG
>JACCSN010000704.1 GCA_013812985.1 Hyphomicrobiales bacterium
CTACCATGCCGGCCGCTATGCCGAGCTGGCGGAACACGCCGGCGGCCAGGACGCGCCTGTGCCGGCATTCTGGTGAGCGCGTCCTCGCATCGTGGAATGGGTCGGACGAGGGTCGCGAGATTACAAGTCGACGCCTTCGACCTCGAGCGATAGCGCCTCGACGCGCTGCTGGATGGCGGGCATCTGCGGGTGCACGGCGAGGGCGCGGCGGAAGGCTTCGAGCGCCTTCTCCTTCGAGCCGGACTTTTCCAGGATCAGGCCGAGCCCGCTCAGCGCTCCGAAATGACGCGGCTCAAGCTCGAGGACGCGGCGGATATCGGCCAGCGATCGGCCGTAGTCGCCTTCGATGTAGTAAACCGTCGCGCGCTTGTTCCACCCCTCCGCATAAGCGGGTTCCAGGGCGACGACCTTGTCGAGATGCGACCGCGCCAGCGCGTTGTCCCGCGCATTCATCGCCTCGATCGACAGCGCGATAAGCTGGTCGGCCTCGTCGCTGCCGGCGCGCAGCCAGATCGACCAGATCACCTGCTCGATCCCCCAAGCGATTTCCGGCGATTGCGCCTCTCGCAGCGATTCGAACAGTCGATCCAGCGCGCCCGCCTTGGAGCCTTTGGCAGGGCCTTGTATTGGCTGCATGTTATCCAGATCGCCGGGCGCGGCAGTCGGGAGCGGCGCGGCGACGGCGCCGGAGACCAGGATAGCGAGCACGCCGACCAAGTAGCGCATACGAGAGGAGGATAGCGCGCCGGGCTGCCCGGTCAAACCCGCCGGAGGGGTTTCGGAGCTGCCGCGCTTTTGCTTCGGGCGCGCCGCCCCCGCGGCTCCGTCAGATGGCCAAATATTCGTCACGCAGTCGCGTGTTCTCCAAAACTTCGCGCGCTGTTCCATCGAAAGCCACCGCCCCCATGTCGAGAATGACCGCGCGGTCGGCGAGCTGCAGTGCCGCGACGGCGTTCTGCTCGACGATGATCGTGGTGATGCCGAGCCGCTTGATCTCCCGGACGATCTTCTCGATTTCCTGGACGATCACCGGCGCCAGCCCTTCATACGGTTCGTCGAGCAGCAGGAGCTTGATGTCGCGGGCCAGCGCCCGGGCGACCGCCAGCATCTGCTGCTCGCCGCCCGACATGGTCGTGGCTTCCTGCCGGCGCCGTTCGGCAAGCCGCGGAAAATGCTCGTAGATGCGCTCGATGGCCCAGCCGCGCGGCTCCGCGGCTTGAGCGAGCAACAGGTTCTCCTCGACCGTGATGCCGGCGATGATGCGCCGGTCCTCCGGCACCAGCTGGATGCCGACGCGTGCCGCCTGGTGGGCGCTCATCTTGTGCAGCGCTTGTCCCGCAAGCCAGACCTCGCCGCTCTTCAGCTCGGGCTGGGCGGCACGCGCGATGGCGCGCAGCGTCGACGTCTTGCCGGCGCCGTTGCGTCCGAGCAGTGCGACGATCTCGCTCTCGTTGACCGCGAAGGAGACGCCCTGAACGATGTAGCTCTCGCCGTAATAGGCGTGCAGGTCCTGGGCGCGGAAATAGGGCTGCCCGGCAGGAGCTGGGGCGGGTCCGGAGGCGGTCGCGGTGGCTGGCATGGTCATGCGTGCTGGGCTCCGCCGAGATAGGCCACTTTGACGCGCTCGTCGCCGCGCACCATGTCCGGCTCGCCTTCGACGATGACGTGCCCCTGCGCCAGGACGCTGATCCGCTCGGCGAGCGTGAAGACGACATGCATGTCATGCTCGATGATCACCATCGTCATATCGCCCTTGGCGGCAAGTGCTGCGAGAAGTTCGATCGTGCGATTGGTGTCGGCGCGCGACATACCGGCGGTCGGCTCGTCGAGGAGCAAGAGGCGCGGCTTGGCGGCGAGGCAGACGGCGAGCTCCAGGCGGCGCTTGTCGCCGCGCGACAGCGACCCGGCGTCCTGCTCGATATGGCCCAGCAGACCGACACGATCCAGGAGCTCCGCCGCCGCTTCCACGATCGAGTTGCCGCGCTTGAGCGTCTCCAACACCCGCAAGCTGAACTGGCCGTCGCGCTTGGCGAGCGCGGCGATGGCGACGTTCTCCAGGAGCGTCATGCCGGGAAAGATCTGCGGCGTCTGGAAGACGCGGGCGATGCCCTTCTGGATAATGGCGTGCGGCGAGAGTCCCCTGAGCGGCTCCCCGGCGTAGGTAACCGTTCCCTCGTCGGCTTCCAGCAGGCCGATCAGGACATTGAGCAGCGTCGATTTGCCGGCGCCATTCGGGCCGATGATGGCGTGGATCGTCCCTTCCTGCACGCTGAGGTTCACGTCGTTCAGAGCCTTGAGGCCGCCGAAGCGTTTTGAGACGCCGCGCACCTCCAGAACCGGATTGGCCGCTGACATGCGGCTGTTCTGTCCGTCCGTCGCCAGCATCAGACCGACCCCGTGCGCGGCTCGCCGGCTCGCCGGTCGGCGCTGGGCTCCACGTCGGGCACATTGTGCCGGCGCGGCCGCACCCGCTTGTCGATACCGCGCCACGTCTTGCGGATCAGGTCGGCGAAGCCGCCCGGCACGAAGATGACCATGAACATGAAGACGAGTCCGAGCACGAGCAGCCATTGCTCGCCGATCTCCGCCTGCACGACGTTCTCGAAATAAAGCAGGAAGAACGCACCCATCATCGGGCCGATGAGCGTGCCGACGCCGCCAATCACCGACATGATCACGACCTCGCCCGACGTGGTCCAGTAGAGGTATTCGCTGGCCACATAGCCTTCCAGCACGACGATGAGGAAGCCGGCCATGCCGGCGTACATGGCCGAGATCAGGTAGGCGGCCATCTTGTAGCGCCAGACGTTGACGCCGGTATATTCGAGCCGCATTGGGTTTTCCTTGATCGCCCGCAGCATCAGGCCGAACGGCGAGCGCTTGATCTGGCGCGCTGCGGCAAAGCCGACGATCAGGATGATCGCGGACAGGATGAAGACCAGATCCTCCTCCAGGCGAATCCCGAGAAGCGTCCGGTTGGGTATGTCCGTCAGCCCGTTGTCGCCGCCGGTCCATTGCTGCAGCGCCGACGACTTGACCAACGCATGGATCATCTCGCCGAAGGCGAGCGTCAGGATGGAGAAATAGATGCCCGACCGCTTCAAGGTGAGATAGCCGATAAACAGCCCGACGATCGTCAAGGCGATCCCGGTGATGATCATCGCCGGGATGATGTCGGACGACACCAGCTTAAACGACAGCCCGGCGACATAGGCGGCGACGCCGAAGAAGGCGGCGTGGCCGAAGGACAGATAGCCGGTCAAGCCGAGCAGGATGTCAAAACCCAGCGCGAACATCGCCCAGATCACGATATGGTTGGCGAGCACCTGGTAGCCGTTGATCCAGATGATCCAGAACGGCATCGTCAGCACGACGATGGCGAACAGGCCGACGACCAAAGCTTCCCACAGCAGCGGCCGGGGCGTTCCGGCCCGCCTTGCGCTTGCCTCCGCCCGCGGCTGGACCGCCCGCGGATCGGCGCTGGCGACGCTCATTCGAAAACTCCTTTTTTGCCAAACAGGCCGCGCGGACGGACGAGCAGGACGATCACGGCGACAAGGTAGATGACGATTTGCTGGAGAGCGGCGAAAAGCGTCTGGACTATTCCGGAATCGGCGCCGATCAGCGCCGCAATATCACTGGTATAATTCTGCGCCAGCACGCTGAAGGACGAAGCCATGCCGATCAGCACGGCGGCGACCAGAGCTCCGATCATGGATCCCATGCCGCCGATGACGACGACGAGAAACGACGGCACCAGAAGCGCCATGCCGACATCGGGCGAAACGGTGACGATCGGCCCGCCGAAGACGCCGGCGACGCCTGCGATCAGCGCGCCGATGCCGAAGACAATGCTGAATTTCTGGGTGATATTGACGCCGAGGAAGCGCAGCATCTCGGGGTCGCGCATGCCGGCGCGCACAGTCAATCCGAACTTGGTGAAGCGCAGCAGCGCGAACAGCGCCAGCACGGTCAAGACAGCGACCAGGATCAGGGTCAGCCGGAAGGTCGGATAGGGGACGAAGCCGGTGAGGAACGGCATCGGGATGGCGAGGCTGCCCTCTGGCGGCGTCGCGCCGGCGCCGTAAAAAAAAGTCGGCCGGCCCGCCCAGGACGGGATGGGGTATTGCAGCGGATTGGCGCCGAAGCGCCATCGCAAAGCCTCCTGGACGACGATGGCGAGCCCGAAGGTGACGAGGATCTGGTCGGTATGCGGGCGATTGTAGAAGTGGCGCATCAGGCCGCGCTCCAGCACGATGCCGATGAAGAAGAGAAGCATCGCGGTCAGGATCAGGACGAGCCAGAAATTGAGCCCGAGCCCGGTGAGCAGCAGGACGGCTATGTAGGAGCCGATGATGTAGAGCGCGCCATGGGCGAAGTTGACGACGCCGAGCGTGCCGAAGATCAGGGTGAGGCCAAGCGCGATGAGCGCGTAGATCGCCCCGACTTGGAGACCCGCCAGGAACTGCGTGAAGATGACGTTCATAATGCACTCAGCCCGGCGTTACCCGCCATAGGGACATTGTGGCTCATAGGTCTTCCGCGGCCGCCGTGAGTGGCGGC
>JACCSN010000710.1 GCA_013812985.1 Hyphomicrobiales bacterium
GACTGCCTCCCGGCCGTCCCCCGTCGCCTTGCGATAGAGGTTCTCTGCGACCTTGGCGTTGATCCTGACGGAGCTCGCCTCCAGTCTTCCAGTGTTATGACGAAGGCAGAAGGCAATATCCCGGCGAGGAGGGTGAGGTGATCGCCGATGGTGCTCATGTCCGCGAACAGGCCGTAAAGCGAGACTATTGCCGCAATCCCAGGAAAGAAGGCGAGGAGAGCGAAGAACGCCACCCCGCCGGAGGTGGACAGGATCCGATCTTCCGAGATCGACCACAGGACCCGCCACAGGATATCTTTCCATCCGCGGGGCGGGATCTGCTCTGGAGTCGCTGCCTCCCGCCCGCGGCCCGGTTCTCGGGAGCGGGCAAGATCACGGGAACGAGGATCATCCGGCTCGCCCACATGCGCGCGCCAGTCGTCACCCCCTTTGTCGTCCATCACGGGTGAGCCTAAGTCCGGTTGCCCCTAGACTGCGTCGGAGGGTAGGCCGACTTAGACTCGTCCTCGATTAATTCGCGAGCCCGAAGCCAATAAGCATCGACGCCTCCATCCTGCCTGCCTTCGGTTTCCCACAACAGGAAGGCGCGCTCGCGGATGCGCTGCTCGGTGTCAGCAGCTGATTCGCCTTCCGTTGGCTTCTCTGAGGGTCTGTCAGCGTTCATGCAAGCTCTCCTGAATACGGGTCCAGCCTAGCTGATTGCTTCCTACGGCGTTGCAAAAAGTGCGTCGTTGCGGCTGCGCCAAGCCTCGTCAGACAGCCATTCGTAATCCTGATCGGGCATGAGGGGGACAGTTTTCACCTGCGCCTCGGTTATAGGAAGGTAGAAACTCTCCCTTTCCTCGGACACCGTGAGAACCGGGATAGGGACGACGATGCTGTCCTTGCCCGGGATGAAGAAGCCGCCTGAGGCCACAATCGCGTAATCGCGGCGGTCCTTCGTCCCGAACACGACGTTCCTGACCTCGCCGATGATCTTGTCGTCAGAGCTTCTGACCTCAGCCCCCATTATCTCGTCGGCCCGTAAGCTTGGGGCCATCTCGTTGATGCTGACGAGCGGCTGGGCTCCAGCGTCGTCACGGCGCCCGATTGTTGCACCGCCGCGCTGAACCATCGGCTCTCGTGCGGCAAACTGCTGCTCGGCCTCATCCTCGTCGCTGTCGCCCAGTGTGCCCATGGAAGGTGATGAGACGAGCTCGCGAATGCTTGCGAGGAGGCGCTCGCAATCGTCAGGGCGCCCATAGGACCACAGGATGAAGGCGGAGTCGCGCAAGTTACGGAGGTCGCGGACCATCTGGCGATTGGCTGGATCGCGCAGCTCAGGCTTTTGCAGGATAGCCTCCTCAAGCTGGGCGTCAGAAATATTGCACTCCGCTGCCGCGAGAGACGTGCCGACTGAGCTCAGGAGCGTGAGGGCGAAAAAAAGCTTGGCTGCTTTCATTTCGATCCAATCCTTAGCCGATAGGTGCAATCAGTCGATGAAAATGGTGGTATGATTCTCAGCCATTGAATAGGCCGGGAACTCCGAACGGAAAGGTGTAAGCTCTCGTTGTCGACCTGAGCCGACAAGCCCGGGTCAAAGTCGTGGCAAAAGCGGCTATATTCCATCACCGAGCCGCGTGACCGCAACAAATGCCTGCTGCGCTGTCGATCACGTCCCGGTAGAGCTGTCAAATTCGGTCGTGATACGCCTTTCTCGCCCGGTCCGGCCCATGACGAGCAACCTTGTCTTGCCGTCGCCGGGCGGCGGCTATTCCTCAATTTCGCCGGTGGCGATCGTTACAGCGTGGACGCGTTTCCGGTTACGCAGGCGGGGGCCTTCTTTGCCTTTAAGTCCGCGTAGCATGTTAACCCCCGTCCAGTTCGGAGCGGATCGCAACCTCGTCGGCGATAGCCAGCTCCATATATCTCTCAAGATTCCCGAAGTCCTCTTCGAGTTCCTCGGTTGGAATGCCTGCCTCGAAAGCCGCCCAGGTGCATTGCTCCGCCCACTCCCTAGGCCCGCCGACAAGCCCCGTTGGCGCTCTGCCATGGAGGTTGGTCTTAACCCAGCGGTCGAGGAATTCCGTGCCGCGTTCGCTCATGACAACCCTGCGTTCCTGCTGAGTATATAGGCGCGGCGCAGCCGGCACGATAGGATCTACAAAGGCGGTCAGATTTCAAACTGGAGACGTTGCCTGGCCAACCGGTCGTCGAGAGTTCTTGCTTGAGACGCTTAGCTTCCCAGTGAGTAGGAGCACGGCCAAGTTAAAAGCAGCCCTATCCGCTGGTTTATCCCACTAGCGCGTCTTGCGCCAATCCAATATAATGCGCGGCTCACCGATGCATTCCGCGTCATGTTCAGCGCGGCAATCGGAAGCTTGCGCTAGCGGTCCCGTCGTGGTCCAGCACAAGGCCGCGCGGCGGAATCGTCCGAGACAACGAAGACGCTGCCTTCTCCCGTTCATGCCGCCCAACTGGAGTAATTGATGCTGGCCTTCGTGTAGCGGCGCCGGCCTGTCTTGCCGACCCGCTTGTCCTCCTCCGGGATGCTGCTGCAGGCGAAGGTGATGAACGCGTCGGCGCCGTGCGAGGCCTCGTCGTGGCGGGGCCGATCCTTCCAGACGCCTCGGAGATCGTCCCAATCCTTGCGAAAGGCTCTGAGCCGCTTCAGGCCGAGGCTGCAGCCGGCTTCGTCGAACTGGCAGCGTGGGAAGATGGCGCGCGCGGTGCTGATCGCCTCCACCTTGTTCATGGGCCGCTGCACGATCTGCGGACGCATGCCCTGCTTGTCGGCCACGGCGAGCGTGCCGCCTTCCAGCCTCAGGTTCTCGCGGTCGCCGCCATACGGCCAGAACTGGACCCCGAGAGTCACGTCGCGATCGGCAGCCCCGGCGGAATGGGGGGCCGACGAGTGTGTTTACGTCAGCATTCCCACGGCTTCGGTCCAAGTGATGGCAGCTTGTCGACGCGGCTGCGCGAGACGGGCGAGAGCCCCAGCTCGCCCATGAACTTGTGCATCAGCTCCAGCTGCTTGTTGGCGATGCCGAGCCAGGGCGACGGCTGGATGT
>JACCSN010000713.1 GCA_013812985.1 Hyphomicrobiales bacterium
ACGACGGCTGGTCGTTCTACGTCCACCAGGCGGTCGTCGTCGGAGCCGATCTCGAGCAGCCGATCTGGATGGGCCGGGGCCAAGACGTCAACGGCGCCCGGCTCACGACCATCCTCCAGGACGAGAACATCCGCGGCTACACCGACGACCACGTGCAGTCGACGACCAAGCATCCGATGCAGTTCGTGGCGCAAATCATGCGGGAACGCGGCCTCGACAAGGGTGTGATCGGCGTCGAGGCGGACAGCTATTATTTCACCGGCAAGTCGCTCGACGTGCTGCGGGCCGAGCTGCCGAATGCCCGCATCGAGGATGCCGGCGTCCTGGTGAACTGGGTGCGCGCCGTGAAGTCGGATCGGGAGATCGCCCTCATGAACGAGGCGGCCCGGATCACCGAAAAGGTCATGCAAAGCGCCATCGACACGATCGGGGTGGGCGTGCCGCAATATGAGGTGGCCGCAATCATCCAGGCGACCGGAACACGTGGCGTCAACGGCTATGGCGGCGACTACCCGGCGATCGTGCCGCTCATGCCGACAGGCGTCGGCACCTCCTGCCCGCACCTCACCTGGCGCGACGAGCCCTTCCAGGCCCAGACCGGGACGACGATCGAGATCGCGGGCGTGCGCCACCGCTACCATGTGCCGATGACGCGCACCGTCTTTCTCGGCACGCCTCCCGACAAGATGCGCCATGCCGCCGAGGTCGTCCTCGAAGGCATCGCCGCCGCTCTGGACGTCGCGAAGCCGGGCGCGGGAACCCGCGACGTGCATGCCGCCTGGACCCGAACCATCGAGCGGCACGGGCTCTTCAAGGACTCCCGCTGCGGTTATGCGATCGGGCTCAATTATCCGCCGGATTGGGGTGAGCGGACTTTGTCGCTGCGGTCGACCGACGAGACGATCCTCGAACCGAACATGACGATCCACTTCATGCCGGGGATCTGGCTCGACGATTGGGGCATCGCGATTTCGGAGCCGATCCGGATTACCCAAACGGGCGTCGAGCCCTTCTGCAGCTTCCCGCGCCAGCTCTTCGTCAAGTAGAGCTTCGGACATCTCATCTATGAGCCGGTATTCGGCCTTGGAGCTTGTTCGAAACGCGTTCGGCGGCCACCGCGCGTGGTCGCGCGTCTGGCGCCACGTCGAGCCCAGGCGGGCATACGACGTGGTGATCGTGGGCGGCGGCGGCCATGGCCTTGCGACAGCGTTCTATCTCGCGCAGAACCACTGCATCCGCAATGTCGCAGTTCGAGACAAGGGCTATATCGGCGGCGGCAATGTCGGGCGCGACACCACCATCGTGCGCTCCAACTACCTCCTCAACGGCCACAAGCGGTTCTACGAAGCCCGTCGATACAGGGAAAGCCGTCGCGGATCTCATGCAGGACTGGTTCGAGAACGGCGCGGCAGACGGCTTCAACGAGGTAGCCCTCAGCGCGCGCGGGCTCGTGCAACGGACCTATGGCGGCGCAATCTTCAACCCCGAAAGCCGACTGGATTCGCCTTTCGACGCACGGTCGTCCTTGCATGCCGAAGCCAAACGGCGGGTCGGCGGAGCCTCCGCCCGCTCAATCGCGCCCGGCGAGACAATCATCCTCGATTCCGGGTCGACCACCATCGAGATCGCCCGGCAGCTTCCCGAGAACCGCGACATCACCGTGATCACCTGCGCCCTCAACGTCGCGCTGGAAGCCGCCGCCCGGCATGGCGTGACGGTCATCGTCTGCGGCGGCCGGCTGAACGCGCGCACCCTGTCCACGGCTGACCAGCAGACTCAGCGGCAGCTGTCCGGAATCTTCGCCGACCGGCTCCTCCTCGCCACCTACGGTGTCCATTTCGAGAAAGGCCTGGCCGAAAGGAGCTTTGAGATCGCCGAAACGAAGCGCTCCTTGATTGCGGCGGCGCGGGAGGTCACGCTCGTTTGCGATTCAAGCAAGTTCGACAGTGCGGGGCCGGTATTGATCTCACCGCTCAGCGTTGCGAAGCAGATCATCACCGATGGCGGCATCTCGGCCGATCAGCTGGCATGGCTGCGAACGAACGACATCGAGGTAGAGGTCGTTTGAGTTCTCCCCGAACAGTATCACCACCAGAAGAAGGTCGGCGGGCAATAGATCGGCGTTCCGCTCCCACGGCTCGGAAGTCAGGTTAACGCGCGGAGGGCGGGTTTTTTGCGTTGACTGAGGCGGGGTGATTCCCTGGGCGCTCTGATTCGGCACGGAGCGCGGTCATGGATGCCT
>JACCSN010000718.1 GCA_013812985.1 Hyphomicrobiales bacterium
CCCTTTTTCGATGGGAGTGAAGCGGCTGATGCTGGAAGCGCGGCTGATCGAGTCCGGCGAGCCTCTGCGGGACGGTCTCACCTGGCGGGTTTTCGGCATCGAGCCGGCCGAGGACGGGAAATTGCCGCTGCTGGCGACCGCGCAAGGCGGCGCCACCACGGTCGAGCTCGCGCCCGGCGACTATATCGTGCATGCCGGCTTCGGCCGGGCCGGCGCGACCAAGCGCGTCATCGTCGGGGATGACGACCAGATGGAATCGCTCGTGCTCAACGCCGGCGGGCTGAAGCTTGGCGCGGTGGTCGGGGATGACGAGCCGGTGGCCCCCGAACGCCTGACCTTCGAGGTCCTGCAGGAGAACGAGAGCGGCGAGCTCGTGCCCGTCGTGCCGAAGGCGACGCCCGGCCTGGTGCTCCGCCTGGCCGGCGGCAAGTACCACGTCATCAGCCGTTACGGCAACGTGAACGCCGTGGTGCGCGCCGACATCGAGGTCGCGCCGGGCAAGCTCACCGAAGCCGTCATGCGCCACACCGGCGCGGAAGTGACGCTGAAGCTCGTCTCGGCCGAAGGCGGCGAGGCGCTCGCCAATACGAGCTGGACGGTCCTCACTCAGGACGGCACCAATGTGCACGAGAGCATCGGCGCGTTCCCATCCATCGTCCTGGCCGCGGGCAGCTACACCGCCGCCGCCAGCCACCAGGGCCAGGTCTATTCCAGCGACTTCGCGGTGGAATCAGGCGTCGACCGCGATGTCGAGGTGAGCCTCACCGATATCGTCGTCCCGGAGCCCGACACCGGCGGCGGGCCGGAGATTTCCGGCCGCCCTATGCAGCCGTAGCGGTCACGGGCGCGGCTCGCGCGGGGTCCTCACCGAGGTCCGGCGCCCGCGCCTCGGCGAGGAGATCGCGGAGCGCATCCTCCAGCCTCGCCGTCGTCTGATCCTTGCTGCCAAGCCGCCGGATCGACACCATCCCCTCCTCCGCCTCCCGCCGGCCGGTCACCAGCATGACCGGCACCTTGGCGACCGAGTGCTCGCGCACCTTGTAATTGATCTTCTCGTTCCTGAGATCGACGACGGCCCGCAGCCCCGCCGCTTGCAGCCGGTCGAAGACATGCCGCGCATAGGCGTCGGCGTCGGATGTGATCGTCGCCACGGCGATCTGCACAGGCGCCAGCCAGAACGGCAGCCGGCCGGCGCAATCCTCGATCATGATGCCGATGAAACGCTCGAAGGATCCGAGGATCGCCCGGTGCAGCATGACCGGCCGGTGCTTGGCCCCGTCCTCGCCGACATAGCTCGCCCCCAGGCGCTCCGGCAGCACGAAATCGACTTGCAGCGTTCCGCATTGCCAATCGCGGCCGATGGCGTCGGTGAGCACGAACTCCAGCTTCGGCCCGTAGAACGCGCCCTCCCCCGGATTGAGCTCCACGTCGTAGCCGGCAGCCTTCGTCGCCTCCATGAGCGCTGTTTCCGCCTGGTCCCACACCGCATCGGCGCCGGCGCGCTTGGCGGGGCGGTCCGAGAACTTGATGCGAAAGCTCTCAAAGCCGAGGTCGCGATAGACCGATGAGAGCAGCGCGCAGAACTTCTCCGTTTCCGGCGTGATCTGGTCCTCCCGGCAGAAGATATGCGCATCGTCTTGCGTGAAGCCGCGTACGCGCATGATGCCGTGCATCGCGCCGGACGGCTCGTAGCGATGGCATGAGCCGAACTCGGCAAGCCTCAGAGGCAGATCGCGATAGGATTTGATGCCCTGGTTGAAGACCTGGACGTGCCCCGGGCAGCTCATGGGCTTCAAGGCGGCGATCTGCTTGTCCGCGCCGGTCTCCTCCTCCACTTCGGCCAGGAACATGCTCTCGCGGAATTTTTCCCAATGACCGGAGGCCTCCCAGAGCTTCCGATCAAGGAGTTGCGGCGTCTTGATCTCCTGATACCCCGCGGCGTCGAGCCGCCGCCGCAGGTAAGCCTCCAACGACCGCCAGATCGACCAACCTTTCGGGTGCCAGAACACCATGCCCGGCGCTTCCTCCTGCAGGTGGAAGAGCTCCATCTCGCGGCCAATGCGCCGGTGGTCGCGCTTCTCGGCTTCCGCGATCATGTGAAGGTAGGCTTCGAGCTCCTTCTGGTCACGAAAGGCGGCGCCGTAGATCCGCTGCAGCTGCTGCCGACTGGAATCGCCGCGCCAATAGGCGCCGGCCAGCTTGGTCAGCTTGAAGGCGCCGCCCACCTGCCCGGTGGACGGCATATGCGGCCCGCGGCAGAGGTCGAACCAGTCCCCCTGGAAGTAGATCTTCACGTCCTGGTCCTCAGGAATTGAGTCGACCAGCTCGACCTTGAAATCCTCTCCCTTGGTCGCGAACACGTCGCGCGCGCGATCGCGGCTCCAGACTTCCTTCCGGAACGGGCAATCGCGCGCGATGATCTCGCGCATCTTGGCCTCGATCGCCGCGAAATCCTCCGTCGAGAAGGGCTCGTCGCGAAAGAAGTCGTAATAGAAGCCGCTCTCGATGACCGGGCCAATGGTCACCTGCGTGCCGGGAAATAGCTCCTGCACGGCCTCGGCGAGCACGTGGGCGCAATCGTGCCGTATCAGCTCCAGTGCCGCCGGATGATCGCGCGCCACGATCTCTACGGCGGCCTCGTCCGGGATGCTATCGGCAAGGTCGCCCAGTGCGCCGTTCACCTTCACGGCAACGGCCTTCTTGGCGAGCGAGCGCGAGATCGCCTCGGCGACGGACAGGCCCGTTGTGCCCTCGGGAAATTCGCGTCGGGCGCCGTTCGGAAGGGATATGGTGATCATGGTGGTGCCTTGCGCCGGCGAACCGGCCGCCGACGTATTGCCTGACGAGATAAAATTGGCTCTAATTCCCGCACTCTATCTTTCAATCAGCAGAGCGGGACCGCAACGTGCGAAGGGCGACGCCTATACCAGCGAATGGACTGAGGCAAGCAGCTCAGCTTACCACATGCCGGCAAGCTACTCTTCTGATGGCCAGTTCTGCGCACCGTGGAGCAAGCGGGCGATTTCCACACGGTCGCCGGACCGGACGTAGACAAGGATATTGGGTGTTCGCACAACCGGCAGTTCGCGAATTCCAGCAACCCGGCCTGGCCGGCCGCTTTCCGGGTGCTCTCGGATGAGATCGGTCGCTCTCTCGATTGCATCGCCCAGAGCCGCGGCCGCCCGCGTATTCGCCGCTTTCACATAGCCAAGTTGAGCATCGCGATCACGCTCCGCGGCAACCGACCAGATTACCCGGATCAAGTGTATCAGGTCGGGGTCCGCAGGAGTTCAGCGCGCTGAAGCCGCCATTTTTCTCGAACGATCTCGTCGGAGACAGTCTCCCCCCGCGCCAGCTGATCAAGCCCGATCTGCACTTGTTCCTTGAACCAGGTGTCGTATTCCAGATCCTCGCCAGGTTCCTTGAACTTCCATTCCTCAGGCTCGGGCAGTGTCTTTGATCGCGGCATGAAGCCTCCGTTCAGTTCGGACCATCTAGTCCGGCGCCTTGGTCATTCGCGAGTAAGGGGTCGGCCGACTGCCACCGTCCATACCGCCAGGGTGCATACCAGATCGCAGCGGCGGGCGATAGTTCGGGGACCGGATCGAAGCCGTGACTGCCTCCCGGACGGCAGCGCCACAGCCGCGCCAGCCCCATCCAGCCGCCGCCCCAGAGCCCGTGGCGGGCAATCGCCATCTCGGTGAATTCCGAGCAGGTCGGCAGATG
>JACCSN010000722.1 GCA_013812985.1 Hyphomicrobiales bacterium
CTTCAAGGCACCTGCCGTCCCCTCGCGTTGCTTATGCCTGCGTCCAGGCCCACGAACGTAGCTGGCCGTCGGAGATCAGTGTGATGAGTGAGAGCGGACCGATCCAGGCGCCCAAGAACGTCCGGCACTTCAAGGAGCCGACCCTGGTCCCACGCCGAGAGGCGGTCCGGTTCCTGTGGGGAGACGAGGATTCGCGTTTCGTCCCGGACCTCATCTACGGACGCGGCGACCGTTTGGCTGGCCTCATCTACAAGCTCGGCCCGGGCGAGCTGTTCAGATCGTCGAAGACATGGCGGCCGATCTACGATCAGGACCGCTACTATTATGTCGTGCAAGGCGAGCTGACGATTCAGGACCCGGAAAACGGCGATGTCGCCGTAGCGCGCGCCGGCGAAGCCGTCTACTGGCGCGGCGCCCGATACCATTATGGCTACAATTTCGGCACGGAAGAGACCTTCGTCCTGGATTGGTATGCCCCGCAGGATCGAGCGGCCAACGTGCCTGAAGTCGAGGCGTCGGCGCGGAAGCGCGAACCGGGAGACTATCGTTCGGGACGAAGCGATCTACTCGGCAAATGGCCCACCGGCGCGCTCAAGGACCTTCAGGACAGATATGAACAGGGCCGAATGGTCACGCTCCGCAAGGAGACGGCGCTGCATTTCGTCCATGGCGACGTCAACCCGGTCCTCATGACGCTCTACGCCTCGACCGAGGCGCTGACCGCCGGAACCTTCGAGATCAGGCCATCGGTGATGGCGGAAGTCGAAGTGCATCCGGGCGACGAGGTGCTCTTCGCGCTCGAGGGCTCTGTCCACGTCTACCTGCCGGAAACCTACGACTGGTTCGAGCTGCATCCTCTCGACTGCCTGTTCCTGCCGGAGGGAACGCCGCATCGCTACTGCAACAATGGGGCGACGATGGCGAAAGCGGCCTTCTGCGTGACGCCGCGCTACCGGTAGCCGGCAGTCTCGCCCGAGCCAGGTTGACCGGCCGGGCCAGAGCTTCTTAGATGGAGCGCCGCAGGCGGCTGGTCGCGATCGGCCGCTCTCGCGATCGTCACGCGCCGGAGCTGGAACGGTAATCTCGAATGGCAGCCAGGCTGGCCGGTGATTTGCCGCGCAACATCGGCTTTCTGCTCATCCCGGGATTCTCCCTGCTTGCGCTCAGCTCCGCGATCGAGCCGCTACGTCTCGCCAACCAGTTGCTCGGGCAGCGGCATTATGCCTGGCGTATCCTGACCGGCGACGGTCAGCCTGCCCGGGCGAGCTGTGGGATGACGATCACCGCGGACGGCAAGGCAGGCCAGCAGGTTGATCAGGATAATCCATCCTGCCTGTTCGTGATCGCCGGTTTCGATCCCTGGCCCCAGCCCGATCTGCATTTGAAGAGCTGGCTGCGATTTCTTGACCGGCGGGGAACGATTCTCGGCGCGGTCGACACCGGCGCGTTCCTGCTCGCCTCCGCCGAGCTTCTCGGCGAGACCCGCACCGTCCTGCACTGGGAGAGCGCGGCGGCGTTTTCGGAGTTGTTCCCGGAGGTCAGCGTCTCCGAGGAGCTCTATGAGATCGACGAGCGGCGGCTTCTCTGCGCGGGCGGAGCCGCCGTGCTGGACATGATGATCGCTCTCATCGAGAAAACGCACGGCCCCGGTCTGGCCTCCGGCATCGCCGAGCGCCTGATCTATGGACGGAACCGTGCGCCCGCTCAGGAACAGCGCCTGGCGCTGAGGGATCGTGTCCGCCTGAACGACCCTGACGTGCTCCGCGCGATCACCGTGATGGAAAACAGAATCGAGACGACCTGCAGCATCTCGCATATCGCGTCGTCCGCGAACGTCTCCAAACGGACGCTTGAGCGCAAGTTTCGTCAGCATTTCAACCAGACCCCAAAACAGGTCTATCTGCAGTGTCGCCTGGACCATGCCCGACGATTGCTCCGGCACAGTGATCTCAGGGTCCGCGAGATCGCGATGGCGTGCGGATTTTCCTCGATCTCCTATTTTTGCCGGGCCTATAAGCGCGGCTTCAGCGTCAAGCCGGGCAGCGACCGCCGCCTTGACTATGCGCTGGTCGAGCCGGGCGCCGAGCCTGGCCTCGCAATCCAGGCCAATTGAGCCATGGAAAGTTTCAGCCGGCCGGGCGCCGCTTTGGCCCAAAAAGCCTAAGTTTTGGCGCAAGCGGGCAATAAGTTCCGGATGCAAATGACACTATCGGCGGTGCGCGGCAGGGAACGACGGGGGGCGGGCCACGCTGTCAATGAACCGGAGTGTGGCAGATCCGGGTTGAGGGAGATTCCGATGAACAGGTCTTGGAAGTTTCTTGTCGGCGCCAGCGTCGCCGCGGCCATATCGGCTTCAGCGCTTACCGCCGCTCCGACGTGGGCGGCCACGGTGCCGGAATCCAGTGATCCGATTGTCTTGAGCAAGCTCGACTGGACCGGCCAGTTCGTCACGACGGAGGTCGCAGCCGAGATCCTGAGGCGGATGGGCTACACCGTCGAGCTTTTGCAGACGCCTCAGGTCCCGATGATCGACGCCATGGCGGAGGGCCAGATCTCCGCTTCGCTGGAGAACTGGTATCAGGTGCTCGCCGTGCAGTACGAAGCTGCGACCGAAGCGGGCCGGCTGGAAAAGCTCGGACCGACCGGCCTGGTCGGCTCCGAAGGCTGGTACTATCCGGCCTACGTCGAGGAAAAATGCCCGGGCCTGCCCGATTGGCAAGCGCTGAAGGACTGCGCGGAGATTTTCGCAACCGCCGACACCGCCCCGAAAGGGCGCGTGCTCGATTATCCGGCGGAATGGAACGCCGACGCCCAGGCTTGGATCGACGCGCTTGGCCTGGAATTCGTCGCGGCGCCGTCCGGCGGCGAGGGCTCGACGGCCGCCGAGCTGAGATCGGCCACCGCCAGGCAGGAGCCCATCATCCTGCAATGGTGGGAGCCGACCTGGGTGGCGACGCAGTTCGATCTGAAGCAGGTGAAGGCCGATGCCGCGGGAGAGGCTTGCGCCAAGGGCAAGGAAGCCGGGATCGAGACCCGCAAGTCGTTCGACTGCACCGGCGAGGTCATCGAGATCGCCAAGCTGGCCTGGCCCGGCCTGAAGGAGAAATGGCCGGCCGCTTACCGCTTCCTCTCCGCCTTCCAGATGACGAATGAGTGGCAGGGCCCGATGGCGATGGCGGTCGAGACGGAGAATCGCGAGCCGGCGGACTTGGCCAAGGAATGGGTCGACCAGAACGAGGCGATCTGGAAGCCCTGGGTCGACGCTGCGATGCAGGAGTGACATGGCGAGGGCGGCGGCCGGCATTCTGGATCGGCAGCCCCTGAGATCGCCGGCATCCGATCCACGCCGGCGGTCCCTCGCAACGATGTCGAGCGAGCCGCGCCTCAGCTGCCGCAAGCTTTGGAAGGTTTACGGGACCGATGCGGCCGTGGGGCTCCGTGCGGCGGAGGGATCCGCGGCCGGCGATGTGATCGCGACCATCGCATCCTTGCGGGATCGGGGCTGCGTGCCGGCGGCGTGCGACGTGAGCTTCGACGTCCGCCCCGGCGAGATCTTCGTGATCATGGGGCTGTCCGGGTCCGGCAAGTCGACCGTCATCCGCTGCCTGTCCCGGCTGGTCGAGCCGACGGCCGGCGAGATCCTGATCGACGGGCAGGACATCCTGGCGCTGTCGGACTCAGCGCTCATCGACCTCCGGCGGCATCGGATGGGAATGGTCTTTCAGAATTTTGGCCTCATGCCGCACATGACCGTCCTGGAGAACGTCGCCTATCCGCTCAGGGTGCAAGGCCTGGCGCGCATGGAGCGGACCGGGCGGGCCATGGAGACGATCGAGCTCGTCGGGCTTCGCGGCCGCGAAGCGAGCTATCCGCGCGAGCTGTCAGGCGGCATGCAGCAGCGTGTGGGGATCGCCCGCAGCCTCGCCGTGAACCCGGAGATCTGGTTTCTGGACGAGCCGTTCAGCGCGCTCGATCCGCTGATCCGGCGGCAGATGCAGGACGAGTTCCTCCGGCTGCAATCCGTCCTGAAGAAGTCCATCGTGTTCATCACCCATGATTTTCTTGAAGCCATCCGGCTCGCGGATCGGGTGGCGATCATGCGCGACGGCTGCATCGTCCAGATCGGCACGGCCGCGCAGCTCGTCCTTGAGCCGGCCGATTCCTACGTCGCCGAATTCACCCGCGAGGTCCCGCGCGGAAAAATCGTCACGGCGCGCGATATCCTTGAACCGGCGGGTGGGCCGATCGACCCCGAAGGCGGAGTGGGCGAAGGCGAGACCTTGGAGGTTCTGCTGCAACTTTTCGCCGGCCGGCGGCAGCCCATTCCGGTCGTGAGCGAATCCGGCGCGGTCATCGGCCAAGTAAGCCTGGACCGGGCGCTGTCGGCGCTCTCGCCGGACCGGGGCCGCTGATATGGCGAGGCTCGCGGCTGACATCGCCATCGAGCCGCGCCGCTCGGCCGACATCTCCTGGATCGGCCCGGCGCTTGCGGCGGTGGCCGCGCTCCTGGTTCTCGTCGCCGCCGAAAGGGGCCTGATCCGGCCGGCTCCGTCGGAGGCTGTCGTCCCTCTCGCCGATTGGCTCAGCGCCGCTCTGTCGTGGTTCTCGGCATCGTTTCGCGGCCTGTTCCGGGGCATGGCGGCATTGCTGGCGTGGCCTCTGGAATATTTCCGCATCGCCCTCACATGGCTGCCTTGGCCAACCCTGATCCTGATCTGCGCCGCGATCGGCTACGTCGCCGGCGGGCTGCGCCTCGCGCTCTTCTGCGCCGCCGCGCTCAGCTACACGGTGGTGACCGGCCTCTGGGAACCGACGGCCGTGACCTTGTCGCTGATCGCCGTGGCGGTGCCGCTGTCCGCCATGACCGGCCTTTTGCTCGGCATCCTCGCATTCCGTTCGCGGACCGCCTGGCGCGTGCTCGAGCCGATCCTCGACCTGATGCAGACGATCCCGACGCTCGCCTATCTGCTGCCGATCCTGGCGCTGTTCGGGATCGGTCCGATGGTGGCGGTGGTCGCGAGCGCCATCTACGCGATACCGCCGATGGTGCGCGCGGTAGTGCACGGGCTCCAGCGGGTGCCGCCGGACATCGTGGAATCGGGGACGATGTCAGGCTCGACGCGACGGCAGCTGCTCACCTGGGTCCTCCTCCCTTCGGCGATGCCGACTGTTCTGCTCGGGCTGAACCAGACCATCATGGCCGGTCTCAGCATGGTGGTGATCGCGTCCATGGTTGGCGGGGTCAGCGATATCGGCATCGAAGTCTACCAGACGATGAAGCAGGCGAAATTCGGCCAGAGCATCCTTGCCGGCGCCGTGATCGCCCTGCTGGCGATGATGATGGACCGCGTCAGCCGCGGCCTGGCGCTTCGTGGGGATGGACGGGACGGATCCACCTGGAGGCCGTCCAGGGCTGTTGTCATTGCGCTAGCGGCGGCGATCGTTGCAACGGCGGCTCTCGCTTCCGCGGTTCCCGCGCTCCGATCCTATCCTCAGGATTGGATCGTCTACCCGGCCCCGCTCCTCGATTCTGCGTTGGAATCGTTCACGCGGGTTGCCTTTCCGGTCACTTCGGCGCTGAAGAGCTGGACCGTCGCTTTCGTTCTCATGCCATTGAAGATCGGACTGCCGCAGGCCATTCGCCCGAGCGTCTGGGGCATCGAGATGAGCGACGCGGTGACCTATGCCTATGCGGCCCTGATCGCCGCGGGGTGCCTCCTTCTCGTCCTAGCCTCGTTGCGGCGGCTGGCGATCTCGCTCGCGGTGCTGGCGGTCTTCTACTATTTCGGGACGACCGGCACGCCGTGGCTGTTGACGATCGGCCTGATCTCGGCGCTGGGCTACTGGGTGGGCGGCTGGCGGCTGGGCTTGCTGGCGGTGGGCGGAATGACCTTCATCCTGCTCACCGGCAGCTGGGAAAGGGCGATGATCTCCCTCCAGCTTACCGCCGTCGGCGTGACGGTCTCATTCGTGCTCGGTTCGGCGATCGGCTTTTGGGCGGCGGGCAACGACCGCGTCTCGGCAATCGTCCGGCCGATCTGCGACACGCTGCAGACGATGCCGATCTTCGTGTTCCTCATCCCGGCGGTGATGGTTTTCCTGGTCGGCGAGTTCACCGCCCTCGTCGCGATCGTCCTCTACGCCATCGTGCCGCCGATACGATACGGCGAGCTCGGCATCCGCAACGTGCCTGGCGAACTGACGGAAGCCGCACGAATGATGGGCGTCACCCGCTGGCAGATGCTGTGGCAGGTCCAGCTGCCGGTCGCGCTGCCCGAAATCGCGCTCGGCCTGAACCAGACGATCATGATGGCCCTGGCGATGGTCGTGGTCGCATCCCTGGTCGGCGCGCCGGGGCTTGGCCAGGACGTCATGGTGGCGCTCAGCCAGGCCAATGCCGGCCGCGGCCTGGTCGCCGGACTCTGCATCGCGATGCTGGCGATCGTCTTCGACCGGATCATCCAGTCCTGGAGCGCGGAGCGCAAACTCGCCCTCGGCCTGGCCTGATCCAATCCCCGGCTCTCCGATGATCAGCACTGAACGCCCGCGGATCCGATCCGTCCTGGCCGTCGCCGATGCGCCGGGCGCGGATCTTTCCTTGATCCAACCGCAGGTCCCGGACATCCGGTTCGCCGCGTTGTTGCCGGGCGACGATGTGGAAGCCGTGCTGGAGCGAGTCCGGCCCGACGCCGTCTACTCCATCCATAGCGCCGATTTTTCGCCAGCCATGCACCGGACCGCCGCATCTCATCCGACCGTTCGCTGGGTGCATGTCGGCGGCTCCGGATACGAGCACGTGCTGCCGGTTCCTTCCGACCGCCCTCTCACCCATTCGCCTGGGCTGCTGGCCGGCGCGCATGCCGAAACGGTGATCGGCGTCATCATCTCGTTGAACGCCAATCTCCTGAAATATGTCGAGCAGCAGCGGCGGCGTGTCTGGGAGACGCACTTTTTCCGGCCGCTACGCGGTCAGACGCTGCTCATCGTCGGGCTCGGCCGGGTCGGCGTGGAAACGGCGCGGCTGGCGCGGCGGCTCGGCATGCGCGTCATCGGCATCAAGCGCGAAGCCGCGCCGCATCCGGACGCCGACGAAGTGGTCGGATATGACCGGCTGCATGAGGTGCTGAGCCAGGCGGACGTGGTCTCCGTCCACCTCCGCGTCGCGCCGGAGACCCGGCGCGTCTTCGATGAACGGGCCTTCGCGGCGATGCGAAGGGGCGCGATCTTCGTGAACACGGCGCGCGGCGCCGTGGTCGACGAGAGGGCGCTTGCCGCCGCGTTGAACGACGGCCGGATCGCAGCGGCTCATCTCGATGTGTTCGAGACGGAACCGCTGCCGACGGACAGCCCGCTCTGGAAAGTGCCAAATCTCCTGATCACGCCGCATGCCGCCGACAGTATAGGCACTTGGCCGAAGCTCTTCGCCGACGCCTTCGCCGAGAACATCCGCCGCTGGCATGCGGGCGAGGAGCTGCTGAACCAGGTCTCTCCTGACCATGCCGTCGCTCGGAGCGACGCTTCGTGAAGATCGCGGCCGTCGAAACGTTCCAGCTCCGCGGCGAGGGCGAGCAGGGCGGCTACGGATCTCCGTACGGCTTCGTCGTCAAAGTCGTGACGGAGGACGGCATCGTCGGCTATGGCGAGACCGACAGCATGCCGCCCGTGGTGGAGGCGATCGTCCACGCCCCATTTCTGAACGAGATGATGAGCGGCCTGGCAGCCGTCATCCTGGGGAATGACGCCGACTCGGCGGCAAGCTGGGATCGCATGTCCATGGCGGCTCTGGGCTATTCGCGGGACGGCGGCGTCCGCCACGCCATGGCCGCCATCGACATCGCGCTGTGGGACATCAAGGGCAAGGCCGAGGGCAAGCCCGTCTGCGCGTTGCTCGGCGGGGCGAAGCGCGAGCGGCTGCGCGCCTACGCCACCCACCCGCTCGGCCTGACTCTGCGCGAGACCGCGTCGTTCGCCGAGATGCTGATCGAGGACGGCTTCAGCGCGGTCAAGTTCGGCTGGCGCCCCCTCGGCCCCGACCCCGATGGGGACGAGGCGATCGTGCGGACGCTGCGCGAGGCGATCGGACCGGAGGCCGATCTCCTCATTGACGGCGGCATGGCCTGGGACCTCGAGGCCGCGAAGCTGCGGGCGGCGCGGTTCGCGCCATACCGGCCGTACTGGCTGGAGGAGCCGCTGCCGGCCTACGACTTCGACGCCTATGCGGAGCTTCGCGCATCCTCGCCGGTCCGGATCGCCGCCGGCGAGATGTCGGCGAGTTACGCCGAGCTGCAGCACCTCGTTAAGCGCCGCGGCGTCGACGTCCTGCAGGTGGATGTATCCCGAACCGGGCTGACCGAGGCGATGCGCATCGCCGGTCTGGCCGCGCAATACGGCATCCCCTGCGTGAACCACACCTATTCGTATCTCTTCAACGCCGCCGCGTCGCTCCACTTCGCCGCCGCCGTCGAAATAACCGACCTCTTCGAATGTCAGGTCACGCCGAACGGGCTCCGCGACGCCCTGGACGGGGGTCAGCTCCGGCCGCGGGACGGCTGGGCGTTCGTGCCGACCGCGCCGGGTCTAGGGGTCGAGGTCGACGAGGCCGTCCTGCGCCGGTTCCGGGTCCCGATATGACCGGCCGCAGTCGCTGTATGTTGGAGCAGATCGGATTGGCGCGGCAGGGCGACAGCCTGGCGCATTTGGGCGCCACGCCGGAAGCCGGAACGGCTGATATGGCGGTCGCAGCGGCCGGGATCGGCTGTCGGCAAAGGTCCGTTTTCGAGATTGCGTTCGTGTCGCCATGAACAGCCGCCATTTGGCCGGAAAGTCAGCCTGGGTGACGGGCGGCGCGTCCGGGATGGGCCGCGCCACCGCCCTGGCGCTCGCGGCCGCCGGAGCCGATGTCGCGATCGGCTCCCTTGTGCAGAGCCAGCGCGCGGTCGCGCTACGGGACCAGAACGTCCATACGCCGGCGGACGAGGCGCTGGAGGGCACGAAGGCGGCGGTCGAAGCGCAAGGCGTCCGATGCATCGCTTCGCCGCTGGACGTTTGCTCGGACTGCTCCGTGGAGCAATCGTTCCGGGCCGTGATGGGCGGCTTCGACAAGATCGACATCCTGATCAACGCCGCCGGGAGCTCCGCGCGCAAGCTGATCGCCGATCACCCCGACGACATCTGGCGGCGCATCATCGACACCAACCTGAACGGCCCCTACCGGACGATCAAGCGGTGCTTTCCGGGGATGGTGGAGCGACGCTGGGGCCGGATCGTGAACTTCGCTTCCACAGCCGCCAATGTCGGTTATGCCCGTCACAGCGCTTATTGCTCGTCCAAGGCGGGGCTCCTCGGATTGACGCGATGCGTGGCGCTCGAGGGCGCGCCGCACGGCGTCAGCTGCAATGCCATCAATCCCGGCTATGTTGCGACCGGGAGCAATTATTCGGCGTCCGAGCAGGAGATCGAGATCGCCGGGCTCGATGTCAGCGTCGAAGAATATCGGGCGCGCATCGCCAGGGATCTTCCGCAGAAGCGCTTCCTCAACCCGGAGGAGGTGGGAGCGCTCGCCGCCTATCTCTGTCGTGACGAGGCTTTCGCCATCAATTCCGAGGACATCACCATCGCCATGGGGTCACAATGGTAAAATCCGGGGTTAATTCCGGTCAGCCGCGCCTCGCATTCTGGCTTGAGCGCGACAATCTCGCCGCCTGCGAAATCGCGGCGCTCGCCGGCTTCGAGCTCGTCATCATCGACATGGAGCACGGCGCCCTCGGCCCCGAGGCGCTCGACCGTATCGTCGCGCACTGCCGCGCCAGCCGGCTCGTGTGCTACGTCCGGGTCGCGGCGCCCGACCGGATGCTGATCCAGCAAGCGCTTGATTTCGGGGCTGACGGCGTCATGCTGCCGCAGATCGTCGACGCTGGCCATGCCGTCGAAGTTGCCGCCT
This sequence comes from Hyphomicrobiales bacterium, assembly GCA_013812985.1. The sequence continues at coordinate 9,941 of JACCSN010000722.1, forward strand.
ATGCCAAATATCCGCCGCTGGGGAGCCGCGGCGTCGGCTATAGCCGGACGATGCGCTACGGTTGGGTCGAGGACGGGTTCTTCGAGGCGGAGAACCGGCGCACCTTGTGCTGCCTCATGATCGAGACGCCCGGCGCGCTCCGCGATGTCGATACGATCGTGAACCTGGACACGGTCGATGGGCTCTTCATCGGCCCCTCCGATCTGTCGATGACCCGCGGCCGCGGCCCCTTCCGTTTCTCGGCGGGCGACGCCGAGGACTTCCGCACGGTGGCCGCGGCCGCCAGCCGGGCCGGCAAACCGCTTGGCCTTCCGACGCCCAGCCGCCCCGGCTACGATCTCGCGGTCGAGCTGAAGGCCGACTACGTCACCATATCCGACGATCTCTCGGCTCTGCAGGCTGGCTTCAAGCAGGCGTTGAACATGGCGCGATCGGGGACCGGTTGAGCGATCGTTTCCTCATCGGACGGAGCGCCTGGGTCACCGGCGGCGTGACCGGCATCGGCCGGGCGATCGCGCTGGCTTTGGCCGAATCCGGCGCCAATGTCTCGATCGGCTCGCTGCTCGCCGGCGGCGCCCTCCCGCAAGCCGCCTATGCGGCGCTGCCGACCATTGCGGCCCTCGACGAGGCGGCGAAAGCCATCGAGGAGAGAGGCGTCGCGTGCTTCGCCGCCGGCCTCGATTTGCGCCTGGACGAGGACGTGGACCGCTTCCATAGCGCCGCGGTGGCTCGGCTCGGGCCTGTCGACATCCTGGTCAATGCCGCCGGGATCTCGGCTCAGGAGGAGATGCTCGGTCACAGCGACGAGACCTGGGAGACGGTGCTCGACGTCAACCTCAACGGACCTTATCGCACGACGAAAAGGTGCATGAGGAGCATGATCGAGCGCCGCTGGGGGCGCATCGTCAACATCGCCTCCACCGCCGCGGCTGTCGGCTATCCCCGCCACAGCGCCTATTGCGCCTCGAAGTCCGCGCTGCTCGGGCTGACCCGCTGCGTGGCGCTGGAGGGCGCCGAGCATGGCGTCACCTGCAACGCCATCAATCCGGGCTGGGTGGCGACCGAGATGATGCGGCTCGGTTCGGAACGGCGGATCGCCCAGGGCGGCCCCGGCGCGACCCCGGCGGAGAACATGGCCCTGTTGGCCGAGACCATGCCGCAGAAGCGTCTCATTCCGGCCGAGGAGGTCGCCGCCTTCGTCGTGTTCCTGTGCCGTGACGAGGCGCTTGGCCTGACCGGCGAGGCGATCACCATGGCCGGCGGCTCGGTCTGGTGAGCGCGACCGCGGGCACCGACCGCTCGATGAAGATCAGCCGGATCACCACCACGATCGTGAGCGTGCCCTTCGTCGCGCCGATCCGCTGGTCGGGCGGGGCGAACGAGGACTGGACCCGCATCATCGTCGAGATGGAGACCGCCGACGGCCACTTCGGGCTCGGCGAGACGCTCGGCGGCACGGTCACCAAGGCGCTGATCGACACCGAGATCGCCCCCATGTTCCTCGGCGAGAACCCGTTCGACCTGGAGCGGATCCTGTCGAAAGCGACCTTCGTGCCGCTCTATTATGGCAAGTGCGGCTATTGCGCGATCGCGGCGCTGGAAGTCGCCTGCTGGGACTTGATGGGCAAGGCGACCGGCCAGCCCGTCTGCCGTCTCCTCGGCGGCCGGCTCCGCGAGGAGATTCCGTTCGCCGCTTACGTCTATCACCGCAACTCGAATAAAGAGGGGGCTGGCCGCGTCGACACGGTCGAGGATGTGGTCGCCCGCGCGGAGGAACTGGTCGAAGCGCATGGCTTCACGACGATCAAGTACAAGGGCGGCGTGAAGACGCCGGAGGAGGAGATCGAGATCCTGCGCGCGCTCAGGGCCCGTTTTCCCGCCGCCAAGCTCCGCTACGATCCACAGGCGATCCATTCCGCCGCCACCGCCATCCGCATCGGCAAGGCCATAGAGCCGCTCGACCTCGAATATTACGAGGACCCGTGCTGGGGGAACGTCGCGATGGCGCGGGTGCGCGAGCGCGTCGCCGTTCCGATCGCCACGAATATGTGCGTCATCGACCTCGACAGCGCCGCGGAGGGGATCACGCTCGGCTCGGTGGACGTCATCCTCGGCGACATCTTCGAATGGGGCGGCGTCTCGGCCATGGTGAAGCTGCGCGGCGCTTGCGAGATGTTCCAGGTCAACCTCAACTTCCACAGCGCCGGCGAGCTCGGCATCGCCACTGCCGCGTACCTCCATGTCGCCGCCTCGACCGCGGCGCTGCCGCATGCCCTCGACACGCACGCCACCGAGCTCGCCGGCGAGGTGATCGCGGACGGCGTGGTGGCGCTCACCGCTCGCGGCACGATGCGGGTGCCGGACGGGGCAGGCCTGGGCGTGACATTGGACGCGGACCGGTTCGCAGCCGCGGCGGAGGCGTTCCGGCGCCAGGGCGACAGAAGCGTCTACGCCGAAGATACAAGCCGCGCCGGCGTGATCCCGGTGAAGATGATGATGTGAGGGGACATGCGGATCACCGGCGTCGAGACCTTCCCGCTCCGCTACGAGATGCCCTACCCGATCACTTATGCCCGCGGCGAGTATCAGACGCGGGAGGCGGTCCTGGTGAGGGTGCATACCGACGACCCGGACATCTTCGGCTGGGGGGAGGCCGCCATGTGGGGAGGACCTTTCGCCGTCACCGTCGCCACGATCGAGGCGGAGATCGCGCCGCTGATCGTGGGAGAGGATCCGCGCCGCCCGGAATACGTTTGGGAGAAGGTCTACCAGTCGACTTATTATCACGGCCGCAAGGGCATCCTGCTCGCCTGCCTGTCGGGCGTCGACATCGCGCTATGGGACATCGTGGGCAAGGCGGCGGGCCAGCCGCTCTGGCGCCTGCTGGGCGGCTTCGGGCGTCCGCTCGCTACTTATGCCTCGGCTGGCTATTACCGCCGCGACTACCCGCTCGACGCCTTCGCCGCGGACGTCGCTAAGGCCCGGAAGGAGGGTTTCCGCGGCTACAAGATGAAGATCGGCAACATCCCGCAGGTGGTCCATGGGGGGGTCCTCGCGGACGTGCCCCTCCGCCGCAGCTTCGACGAGGACATGGCGCGGGTGCGGGCGGCGCGCGAGGCGATCGGTTCCGACCGCAACCTGATGGTGGACGCCAACACATCGCTCTCGAGCCGGGTCGCGATGCGCTACGCCCAGGCCCTGGAGCCGCTGAACGTTCGCTGGTTCGAGGAGCCGACGCAGCCGGAAGACGTGGAGGGCTGCGCCGAGCTTGCCCGCCGGACCCGCGTTCCGATCGCCGGATTCGAGACCGAATCGGGAAAATACCAATTCGCCCGGCTCATCGACGCCGGCGCCATTCAGGTCGCGCAGTTCGACCTGGTCCAGGTCGGCGGGTTCACCGAGGCGCGCAAGATCGCGGCTTACGCCCAGATGCGTCATCTGCCGGTGACCGCCAAGAACTATTCCACCGCGGTGAGCACCGCGGCGGCTCTGCAATTTCTGTTCGCGCTTCCGAACGCCGACTATTTCGAGCTCGACCAGGATCCGAATGGGCTGAACACAGACCTTAGCGAAACGCCGCTCTTCAATCTGGACGAGGGAATGGCCGTCCCGAGCGGCGATGAGCCCGGGCTCGGCGTCCGGATCGACGAAGCCGCCCTGGAGCGCTTCCGCGTGCGGTCCTAGCTCTGGTCAGAACGTGCCCGGATAGGTGCCGCCGTCCAGCAGGATGTTCTGCCCCGTGATGTAGCCCGCCTTGCCGCTGCACAGAAAGGCGCAGGCCGCCCCGAACTCCTCCGGCCTGCCGAAACGGCCCGATGCCTCGGCCTTTCGCCAGATCTCGAATTGTTCCTCCACCGAACGGCCCGCCGGTTCGGCGACGGCGCGGGCCGTCTCGCGCAGCCGGTCGGTCTCAAAGGAGCCGGGGAGCAGGTTATTGATGGTCACGCCGTGCCGGGAGACATCGCGCGCCAGCCCGGCGACGAAACCGGTGAGACCGCTCCGCGCGCCGTTGGAGAGCCCGAGATAGGGAATCGGCGCCTTCACTGCCCCGGACGTGATGTTGACGATGCGGCCGAAGCGGCGATCGATCATGCCGTCGATGGTGGCCTTGATCAGCTCGATGGCGCTCAGCATGTTGGCGTCCAGCGCTTTCAGCCAGTCCTCGCGGGACCAGTCGCGGAAGTCGCCGGCCGGCGGCCCTCCGGCATTGTTCACCAGGATGTCCGGCTGCGGGCAGACCTCGAGCAAGGCACCCCGGCCCTGCGTCGTCGAGATGTCGGCCGCGATCGCGACGACCTCGCCGCCGGTCTCCTGCCGGATTTGGCGCGCCGTCTCGGCGACACGATCCGGATCGAGGCCGTTCACAACAACCTTCACGCCTTCGACCGCCAGCGCCGTCGCGCAGGCCCGCCCCAGCCCACGGCTTGAAGCGCAGACGATCGCGGTTCTGCCGGCCAGCTCCATATCCATTGATGGTCGCCTCGGTAATTGATTCCACGGCGTGATCGAATTCAGGCGCGAACGGCACGCGCGATTCGGGCGAATGGAGGCAGCCCCTGGGACATTGGCGGGCCACGCTCGACGACGATGAGCACGATGTCTACGCCAAAACACGATGATCAGGGCGGTTCACTACAGTCGCTCGCGCCGGCAGCCCGTCCGCGTGACGCCGGCCAGCCGATCAAGCCAGCGCGAGGTGTCATTCGCTTTTGACGCGCAGGAATTCAAGGCTTCGCACCAACCAGGAACGAAGGGCCGCGTCGCTCGCGTAGCCGGGCGGGTCTACACAGACAAACCCCTTAAGCTTACGACTGCCGCCGATCTGCATTGGGCGCACATGCGGCTCCTTCAGTGCTGCAAGAGCGCCCTCGGGGCCCAAGCGAAGCATCAGCGCGTCGCCAGTCACGCCACAGCACATGCGGCGCTCGATCATGAAGCAGTAGGCGCCCATCATCGGCTGGCCGACGACCCCTTCCGCGCATGCGGAAAGGGCCTGGCGGACGCGTTCCATGGCGGCTTTGTCGTAGGGCACTGGACCTACGCAGCCATCTGTTCGGCGGCGAGGATTTCAGCAAGGCGATTGAAGCTGGTTTCCCAGCCCACGCAGTTGTTGCTGCAGGAAATACGCGAGGCATGGCCGCTGTGCCGAAGGGTGACGCGGGTGCCGCTATCGATCGGCTCGAGGACATAGGAGACGGTTGTCCGCGCCTGCGGCGCCTCGGCCGGATGCCACGAGTGAGAGAGCTTGCGCGGCGGATCGACCTCAAGGAACTCGCCTTGCAGCACGTAGGAATTGCCGCGCGCAACGCCGGTCGCCTCCCACGTCCCGCCCACTTTCACATCGCCCTTCCAGCGCCGGGTGTCGAACACGCCGGGACGGCCCCACCAATCCGTAATCTCCTCGGAGGTAAGCGCTTGAAACACACGCTCCGGAGTGGCGGCAGTCTCGACGGTGGCGAGGATGAGACCTTCGGCCAAATCCGCGACAGCACGGGCGTTGCTTCGCTCGATCATCGTCACCTCCTTTCCAGGCTACTACGCTGTAGCCCTACGATAACCCAGACCGATATTGGTCGGGTGTTTCTGTTGGCGGCGCGTCGTTACATAGCAGGTATGACAACAACTCGCCTCACCCAGCGCCTGGCCGCTTCCCCGTCCAGGGTCTATCGTGCACTTACCGATGCGCGAGACGTCGCGAAATGGATGGTTCCTGCGGGCATGACGAGCGAGGTCCATGAGTTCGAGCCGCGTGTCGGAGGAGCATTCCGGATATCACTTACCTACGAGGGACCAGAAGCGATGGGTAAGACTTCCGCGCACGTCGACACCTACCACGGTCGGTTCATCGATCTCGTGCCGAACGAGCGAGTGATCCAGGTCATGGAATTTGAGACGGCCGACGCCTCCATGGGCGGCGAAATGACAGTGACGTTCATGCTAAGCGAGGCCGATCACGGGACGGATTTGGTGGCTGTTCATGAGAACGTCCCACCCGGCGTTTCGCCTGCCGACAACGAGACGGGCTGGCGCATGTCTCTCGAAAAGCTCGCGACCCTCTTAGAGCGGGAGTCGGCATGAAGTCGGCCAGCTATTCCGTGAAGAAACCAGCTCAGGTCCGTTTCCCACCCGGACCAGACTACCGGTTGCTCTGGCCGCACGGCCGCTGAAGCCGCATGGCCCTCGCTGGCGAAGGTCGGCTACGGCATCGCGCGATAGCGCTCAATCGGCGGTCTGGCGGAGGGAGAGCACCTGCGGTCGAACGTTCTCCGACAGCAAGCAGTTGTGCAAACTGCGAATCACTCGGATAATACCAACGGCTCTTAAGTTCGACCGATGTGAGCCCATTGGCGGAAGCCGATTGAGGTGATTGTGTCGGGCTGGGCGATGAGCCTGTTCCAAGCCTCGCAAGCAGCGTCGACGATGGCTTCGTAGGTGTCGAAGACGCGGTTGGAGAGCCAGTTCTGGCGCAGGTGCTGCCAGATGTTCTCGACAGGGTTCAGCTCGGGAGCGCGCGAAGGCAGGAAGATCATCGTGATGTTCTTGGGGACCGCGAGGGCCGGGGTGGTGTGCCATCCGGCCCGGTCGAGCAGCAGGACGGCGTGGGCCCCCCTGGCGACGGTGCGGGCGATTTCGTCAAGGTGAAGCTGCATGGCGTTGGTGTCGGCGAAGGGCAGAGCCAGCGCAGCGCCCGTGCCGCGCGCCGGACAGATCGCGCCGAACAGGTAGGCGCTTTCGTAGCGCTGGTCGGCGGGCTGTCGCGGCCGCGTTCCGCGCCGGGCCCACTGGCGCACCAGGCCGTTTTTCTGGCCGATCCGGGCCTCGTCCTGGAACCAGACCTCGACCGGCTTTCGCTTGGCGATGCCGGCCAGGTGGGCGCTCAGGGTGGAGGGGAAGTTTTTTTGAACGCCTCGATCGTGCGCTGATCCTGCGCCGGGTGACGCGGGCGGGCGCTGACGTGCGAGAAGCCGAGTCCTGAGGATCTTGCCGATCGTGCGCTCGTGGTAGGCGACCCCGAAG
>JACCSN010000723.1 GCA_013812985.1 Hyphomicrobiales bacterium
CATGTGAACGGATTGGGCGAGGCGCTCGTCCTGCCTTCGATCCGGCCGGTGACGCTGGTCGCCGACGCACTCTTGGACAGCACGGAGCCCGGCGAGATCGTTCTCGATGCATTCTGCGGCTCCGGAACGGTCCTGGTCGCCGCCGAGACGACCGGCCGGCGTGCGCGAGCCATGGGGTTTGATCCCGGCCGTTGCGACAGCTCGATACGGCGCTGGCAAGCTTACACCGGGCAGGACGCGGTGCTGGCCGGCACGGGCGGGAGTTTCGACGGTGTCAGGCAGGAGCGAAGCGGGCCTTAAAGGTTTGCTAAGGTTCCCGCCCGAAAGTCGGCTCCGGCATTGACCAGGAGATAACCATGAGTGGACCAGGCGGGGTTGCCGGCGACCGGCTACGCTCGTTCGTCGAACGCATCGAGCGGCTCGAGGAAGAGATCAAGGGATTGACCGAAGACAAGAAGGACATCTTCGCCGAAGCCAAGGGCGAGGGCTTCGACGTGCAGATCCTGCGCGAGGTGATCCGCGTCCGTAAGCAGGATCAGAAAGACCGCGACGAGCGGGATTCGCTCCTCGACATTTACCTGCACGCGATCGAGACCTCGACCAGGCCGATGGCGCAGGCTGCCTAGAACGCTGATGCTGTGAAGCACCAAGGCGGGCCTTGAGCGGGCCCGCCCACAAAAATAGCCTGAGAGCGCCGCGCGGTTGCCGGCCGGCGCTAATATCGTTCCACAGCACAGACCGAGCGAACGGCTTTGCCAAGCGAGCTGGAACATCCGAAACCCTCCAAATAGAGAGGTGTCTTGGTTTCTGTAAAGTTGTAATTGCCTCAGGCGATGGACGGGGGTAGCCGGTTCGGCTTCTCCCGCCACCTTTGACATACGAGACGCGCGCTCGTCCCAGGCGAGCCATGTCGCCGCGATGGGGAGCAAGCGCCATGGCCGGCTATTGGAGCGGCAGGCTCTATTACGGCGACGCCACGAACGAGACCGTTCATGGGACCGGCATCGACGAGGTGATCTACGGCGACCAAGGCGACGATAGCCTGTTCGGGGAAGGCGGCAACGATTACGTCGACGGCGGCTTCGGCAGCGACACGGTCGATGGCGGCGAAGGCAACGATGTCCTGAGCGACTTCGCCTCCGGCTCGTTCAGCCCCGGCATCGTCGGCCGCGACACGCTGCACGGCGGCGCCGGGGACGACGAGCTGCGGTTCTTCTCGCCCGATACCGGCGACTTCGCCTACGGCGATGACGGCACCGACACGATCCGCCTCGACTTCAGCGCCGCGACCTCGACGCAGCGCGTCACCTTCCGGCTCGCGCCGAACACCGTCGTCAAGCTGAACGACGCCAATACGGTCGGCGTCTCCAGCATCGAGCGGGTTATCTTCCTGGGCGGCCAGGGCGACGATTTCGTCATCGGCGGCGAGTTGGACGACGCTCTCATCAGCGGATTCGGCGGCTACGGTTCCGGCAACGACGGCAACGATACGTTGCGCGGCATGGCCGGCGACGACACGATCGACGGCGGTAGCGGCATCCAGCAGATCGACGGCGGCGCGGACAACGACCGAGCCTCGTTCGACGTGTCCGGCGCGGGAGCGGTGGCGTTCAGGATCGTCAGCGGCGCCCGCATCAATCTCGGCACGTGCATCGGAACTGGGCCAGACCGCGGATGCCGTAGCCCCTCAACTGGCTGCGTTCCGCAGCCACCTTCTCCCCATGGGAGAAGGATCGCGTACAGCCTTCGCACCCGCCGCCCGTCGGACGCGAAGGCCGATCCCTTACGCACCAAAGATTCACAAGCTCCGAGGCGCCCGCCGCTTCGACGGGCTCGGGAGCGGGCCTCGAAACAGGGTCCAGTGAGCACGGGAGACGCCCTCATCCCGAGCGCGGCCGGTTGCGGCGGCCGATCGCGAGCGCCACGACAAGCGCCAGAACGGCCGCGACCGTCATGATCGCGAACATCGGCAGGGCCGAGCTGCTCGCGGCCAGCGCCGCGCCGCCGACGGCGGACAGGATCGCGCCCATGCCGATCTGCGCCGCTCC
>JACCSN010000746.1 GCA_013812985.1 Hyphomicrobiales bacterium
ACGATCGACATGCTGAATCTCTTGCCGGACGAGCGGAACCACCCTACAGTACCTGATATGGTTTCCGGCTTCAAACATCCCTAGATGGATGCCCGTCCAAGACCAAATCGGGGCACGCTCAACTTAGGCGCTGCGCTCCGGGGTCGCGACACGCTGACGGAGGCTAGTTGATACCAAGCCTGGGCCGGCAGCCTTGCTGCTGGTCACGGGAAAAACAACGGCAGCAGTGCCGCATGTGGGAGGACCTAATGGGTCGCATTTTCAAGACGCTTTGCCTCAGCGCGGCAACCTCAGCGCTCGCGTGGTCGGCTTCGGCCAACGAGGATCTCCAGAAGCTCGTCGATCAGCCCGCGAACTTTGTCATGCAGACGGGCGATTACGCGAATCACCGTTTCTCAAAGCTCGATCAGATCAACAAGGACAATGTGAAGGACCTTCGCGTCGCGTGGACCTTCTCCACAGGCGTGCTGCGCGGCCACGAGGGCGGACCCCTCGTCGTGAACGACACGATGTACATCCACACGCCGTTTCCCAACATCGTCTACGCGCTCGACCTGAACAATGACGGCGCGATCAAATGGAAATACGAACCGGTCCAGGACCCGAACGTCATTCCGGTCATGTGCTGCGACACCGTCAACCGCGGCGTGGCTTACGCGCCGGGAACGGGCGGCGGACCGGGGATGATCATCCTTCACCAGGCGGATACGACGGTGGTGGCGCTCAACGCCGACACAGGCGAGGTGATCTGGTCGGTGAAGAACGGCGACGCCAGCAAGGGCGAAACCGGCACTTCGGCGCCCGTGGTCATCAAGGACAAGGTCTTCATCGGCATCTCGGGCGCCGAGTTCGGGGTTCGCGGCCACCTCACCGCTTATAACCTCGCCGACGGCAAGCTGGCGTGGCGGGCTTTTACCGCCGGCCCCGATCAGGAACTGATGGTCGATCCGGAGAAGACGACGCATCTCGGCAAGCCGATCGGTCCGGACTCCAGCATCAAGACCTGGGAAGGCGACCAGTGGCAGATCGGCGGCGGCACGACTTGGGGCTGGTACTCCTATGACCCTAAGCTGAACCTTATCTACTACGGGACGGCCAACCCCTCGACATGGAACCCGGCGCAGCGTCCGGGCGACAATCGCTGGACGATGGCGATCTTCGCGCGTGACGTGGATACGGGGATGGCGCGGTGGATCTATCAGATGACCCCGCATGACGAGTGGGACTACGACGGCATCAACGAGATGATTCTGGCCGATCTCGACATCGGCGGTCAGCAAGTGCCGGCGCTCGTCCATTTCGACCGCAACGGCATCGCCTACACGATGAACCGCGAGAATGGCGAACTTCTCGTCGCCGAAAAATATGATCCGGCCGTGAACTGGACGACCGGCGTCGACATGGATCCCAACAGCCCCACTTACGGGCGTCCGGCGGTCCTGCCGCAATATTCCACGGAAGCGCAGGGAGAAGATGTCAACACGGAGGGCATCTGTCCCGCGGCGCTCGGCACCAAGGACCAGCAGCCGGCGGCATTCTCGCCGGAAACCAAGCTGTTCTACGTCCCGACAAACCACGTCTGTATGGATTATGAGCCGTTCCGGGTCAGCTACACGGCGGGGCAGCCCTATGTTGGGGCCACGCTCAGCATGTATCCGGCTCCCAACAGCCACGGCGGCATGGGCAATTTCATCGCCTGGGACGCCGCAGCCGGCAAGATCGTCTGGTCGAACCCCGAGCAGTTCTCGGCTTGGGGTGGGGCGCTCGCCACGGCCGGCGACGTCGTCTTTTACGGCACGCTGGAGGGCTACCTGAAGGCGGTCGACGCCCAGACAGGCAAGGAACTCTACAGGTTCAAGACGCCATCCGGCATCATCGGCAACGTCAACACCTACGAGCATGGCGGCAAACAGTACGTCGCCGTTCTGTCCGGTGTCGGCGGATGGGCGGGGATTGGCCTCGCGGCGGGTCTCACCGAGCCTCAGGCCGGTCTCGGCGCGGTGGGCGGCTATGCAGCGCTCAGCAACTTCACGGCACTCGGCGGATCGCTGACGGTCTTCGAGCTGCCGGACTGATCTGAAGTCGGTCTGCACAAAGCGGGGGTCCGGCGCGGCTCAGGTCCAGCCGGACCCCTTGGAAGTGGACCCGCCCTGTTTTCAAATTCGTCTGAGTAGGAGTCCTCATGCTCGCACGCAGCATGATCCTTCGATTGTCGACGCTCGCTGTCGGCGCCACTGTTCTCTTCGCGCCGGTGATTGCACAGGATGCCGGCACGACCAGCGCCCCTGCCGAGCAGCCAGCCGCTCCGCAGCCGGCCGACACCGCCCCCGCGCCTGCGGCACCTGCTGCCGCCGCGCCGCAAGCCGGGCCAGGCGATCCGGCGGTCGCCACTGAGGAGGACGGGAAGTTCACCGACACGGATGGCGATCCGACATTTCAGATCGGCGCCGACGGCACGGTCGACTGGTACACCTATTCCGGCTTCCGCCGCTATCATTCCGAGTGCCACGTCTGCCATGGCCCCGACGGCGAAGGTTCCAGCTACGCACCGCGCCTGGTCGATTCGGTGCGACGGCAGACCTATGCGGAATTCCTGGAGGTGGTGGCGAGCGGGCGCATCAATGTCCATGGTGGCACGCAGAACGTCATGCCCGCGTTCGGCACCAACCTGAACGTCATGTGCTACGTTGACGACATCTACGTTTATCTGCGGGCCCGCGCACAAGCGGATCTGCCGCGGGGCCGTCCCGGCAAGCGGGCGGATAAGCCCCCGGCCGCCACTGAGGCTGAAGAGGCATGTTTCGGGACTTGAGACGGCGCGCCGCCCTGAAGCAAGCTATCATCGCCCTCGCGGGCGTGCTTTGCGCTGCCGCGGCGGCGCCTGCGCAGACGACGGGGCTCGGCGCGGCGATCGAGCTTATCGATCCGGAGGTGCTGCGGGTCTGCGCCGATCCGCACAGCCTCCCCTTCTCGAATGAAGCGGGGGAGGGATACGAGCAGCGGCTTGCAGAGCTCCTCGCACAGAAGCTCGGCAAGAGCGTAGCTTACACCTACTTCCCGGAAGTGACCGGGTTCGTGCGCAACACGCTCGCTGCTTACAAGTGCGACGTGATCATCAGCTACCCGCAAGGGGATGAGCTTGTGCAGAACACGAACGCTTATTACCAGACGGCATACGCTCTGGTGTTCCAGCAGAGTTCCGGCCTGGAAGGGGTCCAGAGCCTGGCCGATCCGCGCCTAAAGGGAAAGCGCATCGGCATCGTGGCGGGGACGCCGCCAGCGACCAACCTGGCGATCAATGGGCTCATGGGCAGCGCCAAACCCTATCACCTCATGGTCGACACCCGTCGTGGCACGTCCGCAGAGGCGATGATCCGCGACCTTGAGGCGGGTGAGATCGACGCGGCGCTGCTCTGGGGCCCAATCGGCGGTTATTACGCAAAGAACGCCAAGACACCCATGGCGGTCGTGCCGCTGCTACACGAGAAAGGCGGCTCCCGTCTGGTCTACCGGATCACGATGGGGGTGCGACCCGCGGACCAGCAATGGAAGCGGCAGCTGAATGAACTGATCGCGGCAAACCAGCCCGAGATCAACAAGATCCTCCTGGATTACGGCGTGCCGCTGCTCGACGAGCAGAACAACCGTATCAACCAATGAAGGGCAGCTTGCTGGCCCGTGTCATGGCTATCCAGGTGTTAGCCGTCGTTCCGGCGCTTCCGGCCTTTGCAGCTCCCCCCGAGCCGGACGGCTACCGTATGCAGGAGTACCGGGCGCCTGTCCCGGCTACGCTGCAAGGTGCCCGAGTCGTCTCCACCACTGAGGCGGCCGACCTCTGGCGGAACAACGGTGCGATCTTCGTCGACGTGCTGCCAAAGCCGCCGAAGCCGGATCTGCCGGAAGGCACGGTGTGGCGCGAGCCGCCGCGCTTGGATATTCCCCGCAGTGTCTGGCTGCCGGATGTCGGCTTCGGGGCGCTCTCTAATGAGATGGAAGCGTGGTTCCATTCCAATCTCGCCGACTTGACCGGGGGCGACAAGGCCAAGCCTCTGGTAATCTACTGCAAGTCCGAGTGCTGGATGTCGTGGAACGCGGGCAAGCGCGCGATCGAGTGGGGATACTCGGCGGCGATCTGGTACCCGGAGGGCACCGATGGCTGGGCGGCGGCCGGTCTTCCCCTTGAGGAGCGTATTTCGGTCCCACGGCCCGGCGAGGCCCCGCCGGATCCGCTTAACTAGGCAGCTCGCGGCTGATTGCCCGCGCCAGCTCGAACAGCCGCTGCTCGATTATCGTGGGCACCTCGCAGACGACACTCAGCGAGGCACGCCGCTCGTTGAAGATGCGGGTCTGCCATAACAGGCGGTTCTGCAATTCCGCCGCTTGCGGCTCGGATGAGGTGACAGCCGGATCGCCGGCCTGCCTCATGTCTCCACGAATCTGGTCGGCCATCGCCTTCTGCTTGCGGCCATAGCGCTCAATTC
>JACCSN010000751.1 GCA_013812985.1 Hyphomicrobiales bacterium
CAGTCCGGCAAGCCGGTTGGCGTATTCCGCACCCATGCCGACGCGCCCCGCGTGCTCCTGGCCAATTCCAACCTCGTGCCGCATTGGGCGACCTGGGATCATTTTCACCACCTCGACCGGCTCGGCCTCATGATGTACGGCCAGATGACCGCCGGCTCGTGGATCTATATCGGCAGCCAGGGCATCGTTCAGGGCACCTACGAGACCTTCGTCGAGGTCGGGCGCCAGCACTACGGGGGCGACCTCGGCGGCCGCTGGATCCTCACCGCCGGCCTGGGCGGCATGGGCGGCGCGCAGCCGCTCGCCGCCACCATGGCCGGCGCCTCGATGCTCGCCGTCGAGTGTCGGCCGAGCCGGATCGAGATGCGGCTGATGACGGGGTATCTGGACTCCGAGGCCGGCAGTCTCGACGAGGCGCTGGAAATGGTCGAGCGCTCGTGCCGGGAGCGGAAACCGCTCTCCGTCGGCGTGCTCGGCAACGCCGCCGACGTCTTCCCGGAGCTGGTTCGCCGCGGCGTCAAGCCGGACGTGGTCACCGACCAGACCTCGGCGCATGACCCGGTCAACGGCTATCTCCCGAAAAGCTGGGCGCTCGCCGAATGGGAGACGCGGCGCGAAACCGACCCCAAGGCGGTGGAGCACGCCGCCAGGCGGTCCATGGCCGAACACGTTCGCGCCATGCTGGATTTTCACCGGGCCGGCGTGCCCACCCTCGATTACGGCAACAACATCCGCCAGATGGCCAAGGACGAGGGCGTCGCCGACGCCTTCGATTTTCCGGGCTTCGTGCCGGCCTATATCCGCCCGCTGTTCTGCCGCGGCATCGGCCCGTTCCGCTGGGCGGCGCTGTCCGGCGACCCCGAAGACATCCTTCGCACCGACGCGAAGGTGAAGGAACTCCTGCCGGACAACCGGCATCTCCACGCGTGGCTCGACATGGCGGCGCAAAGGATCCGCTTCCAGGGCCTGCCGGCGCGCATCTGCTGGGTGGGGTTGGGCGACCGCCACCGGCTCGGCCTCGCCTTCAACGACATGGTGGCGAGCGGCGAGCTGAAGGCGCCCGTCGTCATCGGCCGCGACCATCTCGATTCCGGCTCGGTAGCGAGCCCGAACCGCGAGACGGAGGCGATGCGCGACGGCTCCGACGCGGTTTCCGACTGGCCGCTCCTCAACGCGCTCCTTAATTGCGCGTCGGGCGCCACTTGGGTGTCGCTGCATCACGGCGGCGGGGTCGGCATGGGGTTTTCCCAGCATTCCGGCATGGTGATCGTGGCCGACGGCACGCCGGAGGCGGCCAGGCGCATCGAGCGCGTCTTGTGGAACGACCCGGCAACCGGCGTCATGCGCCACGCCGATGCGGGTTACGACACGGCCGTCGAATGCGCGCGCGAGCACAAGCTCGATTTGCCGTTTCTCGCCTGACGGACACAACCGGATACGCTGTCGCGATGCTCAAGTGGTGATCGCCGCAAACGCGCTCACCATTCTTGACGGAAGACGACGCGATACCTATAGGAGAGCCCATCGACCTGCGGCCTGTTGGCCGCGTTTTCTGTTTGTCGCGGCGCCCGATCGCTCAGGCGAGTGACTGGATCGTCGCACAGCCCCACACTCTAGGATCGGATCAGATGGCCAATACTCCTTCGGCCAAGAAGGCGACGCGCAAGATCGCGCGCCGGACGGCGATGAACAAAATTCCGCGCACCAGGATGCGTGGTTTCATCCGCAAGGTCGAGGAGGCAATCGCTTCCGGCGATAAAGAGGCCGCGAGGCTGGCGCTCAAGGACGCACAGCCGCAAATCATGAAGGCGGCCTCCAAGGGCATCGTGCACCGGAACACGGCGTCACGGAAAGTATCGCGCCTCAGCCATCGGGTTGAAGCTCTCGTCTGATCCGAACCGCTGTTCCCAAGGACCAAGCCCGGCCGATTCGGCCGGGCTTTTTCGTTGCGCAAGCCGCTTTCGGGCTTATTCCCCGCTTTCACCTGCGGCCGATCGCGCACCGACCAGCCCCGCCGGATGACGAGAGTCTGATCGAAATCCGCCGGTCAAAAAAAACCTTTCCTGGTCGGGGCTTACGCGGCCTGAACGCGAGGCGACCCAAACTTCAGGAGCGCAAAAGCGAGTCAAGTCCCGAGCGTCTAAAAAAAATATCGTGTGACTTCGCCGGTTCCGGGCGAGCGCGCTGCGTGCTCAATGATTTGGAGTCGCTAAGGGTTTGCCGCCTCCCCGATGGGTCGCACCGGCGATCGTCATCCCGCCCGGTCGGGTCAACCGGAAATTACCGGGCGCGAACCGATTGCCCCGCCGCCAGCCTTTGCTATGTTGCGGAAAGACGGGGCGACCCGGCAGCAGAACAAGTAACAGCAGGCGAGGGGAAGCGGCATGGGCCGTTCTTCCGGGTGGCATGGTATTGCCGCCTTATTGGCCAGTAGAGCTGCCTGAGTTGCACGTCTCTTCCGCAAGGGAGTTCAAGGGCAAGTCTCTTTGGTTTCGAAGAGGGGGCCACATCACGCTTAACCCGTGCGAAGCGCGGCTGAATGACCTTCAGCCGGCAAGAGGATTTTTGCGATGTCTGGGGGGCAATACTACGCCGAGGCTACGCCGGAGGAATCCTGGGATGTGCTCCTGAGCGAGCCCGGGGCGGCGCTGGTCGATGTGCGCACGACGGCCGAGTGGGCTTTTGTCGGCTTGCCTGATCTGTCCGGCGCTGGGGCCTCGCTGCTGCGTGTCGAATGGCAAAGCTATCCGGCCATGCAGCTGAATCCGGCCTTCGTGGAGACAGTCGATCGGGAGCTTCGCGCCGCCGGTTCGGGGCCGGGCTCGCCGATCTTCTTCATTTGCCGGTCGGGCGCGCGCAGCGCCGCGGCCGCGGCCGCCATGACCGCCGCCGGCTATTCGCGTTGCTACAATGTCGCCGGCGGATTTGAGGGAAATCGTGACGCTTCGGGTCATCGAGGAACTGTTGAAGGGTGGAAGTCGGCGGACCTTCCTTGGGTGCAGTCGTGAGTGAGCGGATCGAACAAGCAAGAGCAGCAAGCTCAAGATTTTTTTGGAGGCCTGGGATGTCGGCGGGAGCAGTCAAAGAGCGGGAAAAGGCGGCGAGGGACGGGCGCGACAAGGAAGGGAATGCGCGTGATGCCGGCGCGATGTGGGACAGGGTGCGGCGACGGCTTCGCGCCGAACTCGGAGAGGATGTGTTCAATTCCTGGTTCGCCCGCGTTGATCTCGAAAGCCTCGGCGGCGGCGTGGTGCGCCTCTCCGTGCCCACCGTATTCCTGAAGGGGTGGATCAAGTCGCATTACGGCGAGCGCATTCAGGCGCTTTGGCAGCAGGAGGACGCATCCGTCCGGCGCATCGATGTGGCGCGGCGCACGGCGCTTCGGGTCATACCCGATGAGCACGCCGCGGCCGAGCCGGACAAAGCGCCCGCCGTCGCGGCGCACGAGCTTCCCTATGACCGGTTCGCCGGTTCGCCCCTCGATCCGCGCCTCACCTTCGCAAGCTTCTGCGAGGGGCGCTCCAACGATGTGGCGTTCCGCGCGGCGCGCGCCGTGGCCGGCGCTCCCGAGGGCAGCGCGCCGACCTACAACCCGCTTTACGTCCATGCCGGAGTCGGGCTCGGCAAGACGCACCTGTTGCACGCGATCGCCCACGAGGCGCGCCTTCTGGACCCATCGCGCCGTGCTCTCTACCTGACCGTCGAGCGCTTCACCGTGCAGTTCGTCTCGGCAATTCGTGACCGCTCGGCGCTGGATTTCAAGGACCGGCTCCGAGCCATCGACGTCCTGCTGATCGATGACATGCAGTTCCTCACCGGCAAGATCGTCCAGCAGGAATTCTGCCACTTGCTCAATGTCCTGCTGGATAGCGGCAAGCAGGTGGTGGTCGCCGCCGACCGGCCGCCCGCCGAGCTGGACGGCATCGACGAACGCGTGCGTTCGCGCATGAAAGGAGGCGTCGTGGTCGGATTGGCCGCGCCGGACCTCGCCATGCGGCGCGCCATCCTGGAAAGCCGCGTCACGGCCGCGCGCGAGCGCAACCCGCTCCTGACGATCCCCGACATCGTGCTCGATTATGTGGCGCAGGTTGTCGCGACCAACGGCCGCGATCTCGACGGCGCCCTGAACCGCCTCGTCTGCCGCGCCGAATTCTCCGAAGGGCCGATCACCATGGACGTCGCCGAGATGGCGATCGCCGATCTGGTCGGCGTGCGGGAGCCGAGGCGCATCCGGATCGAGGACATTCAGAAAGTCGTCGCCACGCACTTCAATGTGTCGAAGAACGACCTCCTGTCGGCCCGCCGCACCCGGGCCATCGTGCGGCCCCGGCAGATCGCCATGTATCTCGCCAAGACCCTGACGCCGCGCTCCTTCCCGGAGATCGGCAAGCGCTTCGGCGGCCGCGACCACACGACCGTCCTGCACGCGGTCCGCAAGGTCGAGGAGCTCGCGGCCGGCGACGAAGCGCTGGCCCAGGAGATCGAGCTGCTGCGGCGGATCATCCAGGATTAGGAGGACCGGCGCTGTAGCGGCCGCAGCCCGGATGCAGCATCAGCGGTATCCGGGATGTGTTTCGGCAATGCGGTAGCGACGTAGGCCGCTTACCGGGAGGCTCGGCTGCGAAGGTAAGGATGTCGGACCGGGGAGCATGGCGAAGTGCTTCCCGGATTTCGCTGCCGCTGCATCCCGGGCTACGGGTGCGTCTTGCTTCTTGTGTTTGGCGGGCTGGCGGGCCAAGTTCCGCGATCCAAAGCCAAGTTCCGCGATCCAAAGAAGGGCCGGCCGGCACAGGCGAGGCACGACCTCACGGATGACAGATCATGCGCGTCAGAATCGAGCGGGTGAACCTTCTGAAGGCGCTCAACCATGTCCATCGCGTCGTCGAGCGGCGCAACACCATCCCGATCCTCGCCAATGTGCTCCTGCGCGCCGAAGGGGATGAGCTGTCCCTGAAGGCGACGGACCTCGACATGGAGATCGTCGACCGCGTCCCGGCGGCGGTCGAGCAGGCCGGCGCCAGCACGGTTCCCGCCCATATGCTCTACGACATCGTGCGGAAACTGCCTGACGGCGCGGAGATCGGGCTGGATAGCGGCTCCGGCCAGATCATGGCGCTGAAGGCGGGCCGGGCCCGCTTCTCGCTCCAGATGCTGCCCGAAGCCGATTTTCCCGATTTGAATGCCGGCGAGCTGCCGTTTTCCTTCGCGCTGCCGTCCGAGGCGTTGAAGCGGCTCATCGACCGCACCCAGTTCGCCATCTCCACCGAGGAGACGCGCTATTACCTGAACGGCATCTTCTTCCATGTGGTCGGCGATGGCGGGCAGGCGCGGCTGCGCGCCGTGGCGACCGACGGCCACCGCCTCGCCAAGGCCGAGCTTGCCGCGCCCGACGGCAGCGCCGGCATGCCCGGGATCATCGTGCCGCGCAAGACGGTGAGCGAGCTGCAGAAGCTTCTGGAGAATCCGGAGGTCGAGGTGGCGGTCGCGCTGTCCGACACCAAGATCCGCCTCAACATCGGCGATCTGGTGCTGACCTCCAAGCTGATCGACGGCACGTTCCCGGACTATGAGCGGGTGATACCGAAAGCCAACGACAAGGAGCTTCGGCTGGAGAAGCGGGATTTCGAGAGCGCCGTCGACCGGGTCTCCACCATCTCGTCCGACCGCGGACGGGCGGTGAAGCTCAGCCTCGCCGACGGCAAGATGGTGCTGGCCGTCAACAATCCGGATTCCGGCAGCGCCACGGACGAGATCCCCGTCTCGTACGAATCGGAGCCCCTGGAGATCGGCTTCAACTCCAAATACCTTCTCGACATCGCCGGGCAACTGACGACGGACGAGGCCGTCTTCCGCCTGGCCGATCCCGGCTCGCCGACCCTGATCCAGGATTCCGGCGACGCCGACGCGCTCTATGTGCTGATGCCGATGCGGGTCTGACCTGTCGATCCGGTGACCGCCGTGCCGGCGTCAAGCCCGGCGGCTGATCTCGTGGCGCTGACCCGGCTGACCGTTCAGGATTTTCGCAACTACGCCTCGCTCAGCCTAACGATCGATGCGAAGCTGGTCGTGCTCACCGGCGGGAACGGCGTCGGCAAGACGAACCTCATCGAGTCGATCTCGCTCCTGACCCCCGGCCGCGGTCTGCGGCGCGCCGCCTTCGAGGAGATCACGCGGAACGGCTCGGAGAACGGCTGGGCGGTGTCCGCCACCGTCAGCCGCGACGGCGAGGAGACCCGCATCGGGACAGGGCTCGCCGGCGAGCCGGCGGGCTCGGAGCGTGCCCGCAAGGTCCGCGTCAACGGCGCGCCCGCTTCCGGCCCCGACATCCTGTTGGACTTTCTGCGCGTGCTCTGGCTGACACCTTCCATGGACGGCCTCTTCGCAGGCCCGGCCGCCGACCGCCGCCGCTTCCTCGACCGCCTCGTCCTCACCGTCGATCCCGGCCACGGCCGCCGCGCCCGCGATTTCGAGCGGCTGCTCACGCATCGCAACAGGCTCCTGGACGACGACGCGGCGGCCGCATGGCTCGACGCCGTCGAGGCGGAGCTTGCCGAGCGCGCCGTCGCCGTGGCGCTTGCCCGCGCCGAGACCGTCGGCCTGCTCTGCGCCCGCATCCTGGCCCAGGCTGAAGCCGCGCCGGACTTTCCCGCCGGGCGGATCGGCCTCTCCGGCGCGTTCGACCGGGCGGTGGCGGAGCGCAGGGCGGCCGACGCAGAGCGCTGGTATCGGGGCGTCCTCGCCTCGGGCCGGGCCGCGGACCGGGCAGCCGGCCGCACGCTGGAAGGGCCGCACCGCAGCGATCTGGACATCGTGTTCACCGAAAAGGACATGCCGGCCGCCCGGTCGTCCACCGGCGAGCAGAAAGCGCTCCTGATCGGGCTGATCCTCGCCCATGCCGACCTGGTCGCCAACGTGAGCGGCATGACGCCCGTCCTGCTCCTGGACGAAGTGGCGGCGCATCTCGACCCGGCGCGCCGGAGCGCGCTCTTCGCCCGCCTCGACGCGCTCGGCTGCCAGACGTTCATGACCGGCGCCGACCCGGGCCTCTTCGCCGACCTGCCCTCCGCGGCGGGGCTCTACCGCGTCGCCGACAACGGCGTCCAGCCGCTAAAGCACGGAACGCCGGCTTGACCGAACCGTCGTCCGCACCCGCCGCAAGCGAGGAACGGCATCCTCTCGGCCCGCTCCTCGCGCCGTTCCGCCACCGGGTGCACGCGGCCCTCGACTGGCTCCCCGCTCCGCTCGCCGAATTCGTCCTGTTCGGCTTGAAGCAAGCCTGGGCCTGCCTGTTCGCCGCGCTGATGCTGGCGCTCCTGATCGGAACCGACCTGGTCTGGCGCCCCGATTGGCCCGTCTATCGCTACGACGCACTCCTGTTCGCCGCACTCCTGATCCAGTTCGCCTTTCTGGCGCTGAGGCTGGAAAACCTCGACGAAGCCAAGGTGATCCTGATCTACCATGCGGTCGGGACAGCGATGGAGCTTTTCAAAACGCATATGGGCTCGTGGACCTATCCCGAGCCGGCGATCTTCCGCATCGGCGGCGTGCCGCTCTTCACCGGCTTCATGTACGCGGCGGTGGGCAGCTACATGGCGCGCGTCATCCGCATTTTCGACATGCGCTTCACCCACTATCCGCGCTTCGGGTGGACGGCGCTGCTCGCCGCCGCCATCTACGCGAACTTCTTCACGCACCATTTCACCATCGACTTCCGATACGCCCTGTTCGCCTGGACTGTTCTCCTGTTCGGGCGCGTCCGCATCTATTTCAGGACCGACCGCGACTGGCGCTGGATGCCGCTGATCGCAGCCGCGCTGCTGACGGCCGTGTTCCTTTGGGTGGCCGAGAATATCGGGACGGCTACCGGAACCTGGCTCTATCCCGGCAGCCGTACGTGGCGGCTGGTCTCGCCGCAGAAACTCGGCTCCTGGTATCTTCTCCTCATCGTCAGCTTCGTCCTCGTCACGGTCGTCAATCGCCCGCGGCCGGGATGAACGGCCGGGATCGCGCCCGGCCACCTCCTGGCAAGCCGCCTGATCGGCCTGCGCCTGCGCCTCCGCCAGCGTCGCGCCGGGCCAAAACCGTGGCCGACTGCGAGCAACCGCCGCGAACGCCACGGTGAGCACCGCCGTCAACGCCGGTGTTGCCGATTTGTTTGCGGGTTCCCGATTTCGGTTTCGGAAGCGCCTGCAAGCACCTGCGCGATTACTCGTGAGACCCGCCCCCGGTGTGGTCACGCATGGCTCGTTTCGTCCGGGAGCGCCAAATCCGACGCGGCGAGCTGCAGCGTTTGGTCGGTATCGACATCGAGAGCCGCGGCGCTTTTCCGTCAGCTCTAATTGTCCATCCATCTCCGGCGGAGCTTCTCGCCGATCAGGCAATCGATGCGCGACACTCTCTGCCCAAAGGCCTGGGCGGGGATGATCCGCGGCGGGGCGCCGGCGATCTCCAGGACGAGCTTGCGGCGGATCGCCTCGGCGAAGCGGTCGACATGCTCCACGGTGACCAGGAACGCCCCCGGCCCGCCGATCACGCAATCCTCGTAATAGATGTCGAGCTCGCGGATGGAATAGCCGCCAAAGTAGTCGGCGTGGATCATGATCGGCAGGCCGTTGATGGTGATGCCGCGCTCCAGCACCGCCTCGCGCGCCTGCAGCACCGGCATGCCCATGTTGTTCGGCCCGTCGCCGGAGATGTCGATTACCTGGCGCGTGCCGCGATAGCCGTTGCCGTCGAAGAGCGTGGAGGTGAAGGCGAGCGCGCCGGAAATCGACGTGCCGTGCAGGTACGAGACCGGGCGCGCGGTCAGGCTGTCGGTGAAGGCGCCGGCGCTCGCCTCGCCGTCGATGACGGCCCAGGGCGTGATGATCGCCTGCGAGCCCGGGCCGGCCCATTCCACATAGATGACGGCGATCTTGCCGAGGAAGCCGGAGCGGATGGCGGAGAGCACCTCCGGATGCTGAAGGGCGGCGACATAGCCGTCCTTTTGCAGGTCCTGCTCCGCCCGATCCATGGAGCGCGACACGTCGACGGCCAGCACCAGCTCCAGGTCGACGTCAAGCTCCTGGGCAAGAGCGCTGCCGGTCGCGGCGGCAACGCAAAGCAGCAAGGCGGCGAGGCTGGTTCGGACGGGCATGCTTGCCTCCACAATCGAGTCGAACTCGCGAGAGAGTGTGGAGCGCCCTGGCAGCGCCGCCAACCCGGAAACGACCGCCCACCAACACACCCGCGTGAAACGGCGGAATTTCGGCGAGCACTTGACGGCGGCGGCGCGGGCCATGAACTGAGCAGGCGGTAACGATGAGGAGCGCCCGATGCCGACCGCAGCTCAAGCCAAGCAGGAGCTTCGCCTTCTCCCCTTCAACCTGAAGGGGACCGACGGCCGCGACTACGCTCTCGACGACATCCGCGGCGCGAACGGGACGCTGCTGATGTTCATCTGCAACCACTGCCCCTATGTGAAGGCGGTCATCGGGCGGCTGGTCGAGGACGTGCGGGTTCTGCAGGCCGAGGGGATCGGCGCGGCCGCCATCATGTCGAACGACACCGTCGCCTATCCCGCCGACGGTTTCGACAACATGAAGCGTTTCGCCGCCGAGCATGGCTTCCCCTTTCCCTACCTCCTCGACGAGACGCAAGGTGTCGCCCGCGCTTACGGCGCCGTCTGCACGCCCGACCTCTTCGGCTTCAACCGAGACGGGGCGCTGCAATATCGGGGCAGGGTGGACAGCGCCGGAGCGCGGCCCCCCACCGGCGGCGAGAAGCGCGAGCTGCGCGAGGCGATGCTGCTGGTCGGCCGCACCGGCGAGGGCCCGGCCGAGCAGGTCCCCTCCATCGGCTGCTCGATCAAGTGGCGGAAGTGAGTTCGCCTACCAGCAGGTGAAGCCGCCGTCGGCGAGCACGATCGAGCCGGTCATCAGGCTCGCCGCGTCGGAGGCGAGGAAGGCGACGACGGAGGCGATCTCGTGCGGCTCGCCGAGGCGGCCCATCGGCGTGTCGCGCAGCCAGTCCGGCTTCAGCTTGTCCGCGCCCTCCAGCGTGCCGAGGAGCGGCGTGTCGATATAGGTCGGCGCGACGGCGTTGACGCGCACGCCGAGCGGCGCCCATTCGGCGGCGATGGAGGAGGTGAGGTGGTGCACGGCCGCCTTGGAGCCGTTGTAGTAAGCCTGCTTCTGCGGCCGGTTGACGATGTAGCCCGACATGGAGCCGATATTGACGATAGCGCCCGACCGGCGTTTCACCATGTGGCGGCCGAAGGCGCGGCAGCACCAGAAGACGCCGTTGTAATTCACGTCGTTGACGTTCAGCCAAAGCTCGTCGGGAGTCTCCTCGGCGGCGGTTCCGGAGCGGGCGATTCCGGCATTGTTCACCAGGATGTCAACCGCGCCGAGCCGGGCGTTCAGCTCGTCGGCGACGGCGGTCACCTGGGTGGGGTCCGTCACGTCCAGGGCGACGGTCTCGACCGCATGGCCATGGCCGGCGAGGTGCTCTTGCCCCGCCTTCGCGACGGCGGCGTCTACGTCGGCGATGACCACCCGCGCCCCCATCTCCGCCAGAGCGTGGCAGCAGGAGAGCCCGATCCCCCTACCGCCGCCGGTCACCAAGGCGGTCCGGCCGTCGAGCCTGAGCTTCTCACTGTAGCTGATCATGCTTCTTTCCTCCGCAAGGATAGCCGCGAGGCCAACGGCGCTGACGCACGCCATCAAGCGCCTTTGCCGCCTTGATGGACGAAGCGTCGCCGGAAGGAAATGCGCGGCTTGAATTTTGCGCGCCTGGACCGACAAACGAGCCCGGGTGCTGGTCAAGCGCCAGGAGCAGGCTATAGTGAGCGGACACGGCCCCGCATGGCGGGACCGAATGACATTCGCATCCGCCCCGATCCACCGGGTGCGGAGCAACATGGGAGGTCCATATGAGTTTTCACCGCATTACGTTCGCGGCGACCGCCGCCGCGGCCCTGCTGAGCTTCGGCTCGGCGGCGCAGGCCGACTTCTGGTCGGACGCCGGCGCGCCTTACAAGGGCGTCACGATCCAGGGCGTCTCGGAGAGCACGCCGTCGTCGCATTATGTCCGCGACGTGCTGGCGCCGGACTTCACCAAGGCGACCGGGATCAACGTCGCCTTCGAGGCGACCTCCTGGGACCAGATGTACGACAAGGCGATCAAGGACATGGAGGCCAAGACCGGCATCTATGACTTCGTTTATATCGAGCAGGACATCATCTACTCGTATCTGTCCCGCGACTTCCTGGTCGACATCACGCAGGCGCTGACCGACAATCCGGCCCTCGCCTCGCCCGACTTCAAGATGGAGAACTTCACCACCTTCATCGACTATTTCAAGGATCCGACCAAGGCGGACCATCTCTTCGGCGTGCCGATGGAAGCCTTCGTCAAGGTCTACCTCTATCGCACCGACCTGTTCGAAGACGCCGCGGCGATGGAGGCGTTCAAGGCCAAGTATAATCGCGACCTGGCGCCGGCCACCAACCACGCAGAATACCGCGAGATCGCCGAGTTCTTCACCCAATGGGGCAAGGACCAGGGGATGGAGCTGTGGGGGACGACGGTCCAGGCCAATACCGGGCATCCGGCGTCCTGGTACGAGTTCTGGGAAAGCGTCGCGCCGACCTACGGCGTCTACCGTTGGGGCATCAACGCCGAGCAGAACTTCGGCGCCTCGGTCGCCAATGGCGGCGAGATGAACAGCGACACGGCCAAGAAGGCCCTGGAATGGTGGATCGGCAACCTCGAATTCGCCCCGCCGGAATCGACGCAGAGCACGTGGGACGAAGTGGCGGCGAGCTTCGCTTCCGGGCGGGCGGCGCAGGCCCTCGTCTACGGTGAGAACGCCGCCTGGATCGCCACCGATCCGACACGCTCGCAGGTGGTCGGCAAGGTCGGCGTGGCCCTGCCTCCGGTCGAGGAAGGCGTGATGGCCGAGGCTGAAGCGGGCGAGGGCTATATCGGCTATTACGATGGCGGCGCCTTCGGCATCCCGACCTCCTCCAAGAACCAGGAAGCGGCGCTGCTCTTCCTGCAATATATCGGCCAGGCTTCGGTCCAGCCGGGCTGGGCCACGAGCGCCGCACGCGTCGTCATGACCTCGACCTACGACGATCCGACAGTCACCGAAATGAACGCCAAGGTCGGCGACTACTACACGCTGATGAAGGATCAGGGAAAACTCTTCGCCGGCGCCCCGGCCTATCCGTTCCACGCCCAGGTACGCGAGGCGACGGCGCCGTTCTTCTACCAGGCTATCACCGGCGAGCTCACCCCGTCGGACGCGCTCGACCAGATGGCGGAAGCGGCGGAGCAGGAGCTCTCGACGCTCGGCTATCGCAAGTAGCGCATCCCTTCGCCGGACGGCTTCGGCCGTCCCGGCTCACGTCGCTTCCTGTTCCCGCGGCCGCTCTCCCGCTTGGGGCGAGCGGACCGGCCCCGGCGGGTGACCCATGCGATCGCAATCTGTCGGCTGGCTGTTGATAGCGCCCACGCTCCTGGTCCTCGGGGTGTTCGGCATCCTGCCCTTCATCTACGTCCTCGTCGTCGGCTTCACCGAGTGGAACGCCTTCGCGGCCGACCCGACCCGGCGTTTCGACGGTGTCGAGAACTACCGTCGGCTGGTCTTCGACACGCAGTTCCTGAAGTCGCTGTGGTTGACCTTGCAATTCGCCTTCTGGGCGGTGTTGAGCCAGATCGTGCTCGGCTATTTCCTGGCCCAGCTCTTGATGCGGGACTTTCCGCTGAAAGGCTTCTTCCGCACTATCCACACGCTGCCTCTGATGGTGGCGCCCATCGCCGTCGGCGCGACGTGGCGGCTCCTCACCGTGCCGGGGCTAGGGCCGCTGCCCTATTACCTGGACAAATGGTTCGGCATCACCATGCAGCTCGGGCGCTACCCCAACCAGGCCTTCATCACCACCATCGTCATGGATGTCTGGCACTGGACGCCGCTCGTCACATTGACGCTCCTGGCCGCGCTCTCCTCCATGCCGAAGGAGCCCTTCGAGCAGGCGCAGATCGACGGCGCCAGCAAGGTCCAGGTTTTTTGGCACATCACGCTGCCCATGCTGAAGCCGGCGCTGCTCGCGACCGTCTTCATCCGCATGATGGACGCGCTCCGGACCGTCGATGAAGTCTGGATGCTGACCGGCGGCGGGCCCGGAGCCGCCACCCGCTATGTCGGCCTGCGTATCTGGCGCGTCGTGTTCCCCAAGACCGATTACGGCTACGGGTCGGCGATGTCGCCGCTCACCCTCTATCTCACCATCGTCATGTGCTGGCTGCTCTATGCCGGGCTGATGGCCCGCCGCGACCTGGCAAAGCCGGAATAGGGAGGCTTCGACAATGCAGGCTCCGCGCCGCTGGACGCAGTTTCTGTTCTGGATCGCCGCCAGCCTCGTCACGCTGTTCCCGATCTACTGGATGTTCGTGGTCTCGGCCAAGAGCCGGGTCGAGCTGTTCGGCGCGCCGAACTTCCTCATCCGCACCTTCTTCTGGGAGAATTATACCGCGACCCTGTCGAGCCCGGCCTTCCGGCAATACATGATCAACTCCATCATCATCGCCACGTCGAACGCCGTCCTGGTGACCGCGCTCGCCTTGCTCGCGACCTATGCCGTGTCGCGCTACAAGCTCGTCGGCAAGGAGAACATCTTCTTCTGGACGATCACCAATCGCATGGCGCCGCCGGCGGTGTTCCTCCTGCCGTTGTTCCTCCTGTTCACGCAGTATTTCGTCATCGGCGAGTGGAAGATGTACGACACGCGGATCGGACTGATCCTGCTCTATTGCGTGTTCAACCTGCCCTTCGCCATCTGGACGCTGCGCGGCGTCATCGACGGCATCCCGCAGGAGCTTGACGAGGCGGCCTATGTCGACGGTGCCACGACCTGGCAGGTCCTCACCCGGGTGATCCTGCCGCTCGCCCGGCCCGGCCTGGCGGTGACCGCGATCCTCACCTGGGTGTTCGCCTGGAACGAGTACCTTTTCGCGGCGACGCTGACGAGCGTCCACGCGCGCACGATCACCACCGGCCTGGCGGAGTTCGTCACCGTCACCGGCACCAATTGGGGCCAGATGGCGGCGACCGCGATGCTGACGCTGTTGCCGG
>JACCSN010000754.1 GCA_013812985.1 Hyphomicrobiales bacterium
CATTTCCGCAGCTCCATCTGGGCTCTGATGCTGCCACCGCTGGTGCTCGGCGGGATGTACGCGGGAGTCTTTACCGCGACGGAGGCGGCCGCCGTCGGCGCGATCGCCGCCGCGCTCATCGCGCGGTTCGCATATAACCGGCTGGCCATCGCCGACCTCCTCGCGGCGGCGCGCGAGGCGGCGCGCACGACCGGCATGTTGTTCATGATCCTCGCGGCGGCTGCCATGTTCGGCCATGTCGTCACGGTGCTCCGGCTCCCGAGCGAACTGGTCCAGCTTGCGGCGACCTACGGCGTCGGGCCGTATGGATTTCTGATCGCCGTGATGGCGCTGATTTTCGTGCTCGGCATGTTCTTGGAGACGATCTCGATCATCCTCATCACGACGCCGATCGTCCTCCCGGTAATTCTGCTCCTCGAGATCAATCCGATCTGGTACGGAATCCTGCTGACCATCAATCTCGAGCTCGCGCTGATCACGCCCCCGGTCGGCATGAACCTATTCGTGATCAAGGGGATCACGGGCGCGCCCCTTTCGCGGATCATCGCCGGCGTCTTTCCCTACGTGGTGATAATTCTGGCCGGACTCGCCTTGGTCCTGGCCTTCCCGCAACTCGCCCTGTTCCTGCCGTCCACGATGGCCCTGGGTCGATAAGCGCCACGCTCCGCGGAACCTTCGCAGGGGGAACCCCGCGGCGCCCAGTTTGAATTCCGCCGCATTGCGGATATCGTTGGCCAAGCTTGGCACGCAGCCTGAGGCAGCCCGCCTCGTTCCAGAAGACTATCTCACGGAGGAATACAAATGGCACATCCGCTCTTTCGGCCCGACCGGCGCCAGATCGTGAAGAGTTTCGGCGCTGCCGCGTTGGTGGCGGGAATCGGCGCGCCTTACGTCGCCAAGGGCCAGTCGGACGGGATCCGCTTCGGCCATCTCACGCCTCTCACCGGCTTTCTCGGGCCTCTCGGCGAATATGCGCAGCTGGGCGTGCAGCTCGCGGTGGAGGAGATCAACGCCGCTGGCGGCGTACTTGGCCGCCAGGTCGAGCTTCTCATGGAAGACAGCGTCAACCCCGCGACCGCTTCCACCAAGGCGGAGCGCTACGTCACGCGCGACAACGTGGCATGCATCATCGGCGAGATCAGCTCCGCCTCGGGGCTCGCGATCGCCCAAGTCGTCGAGCGGCACAAGAAGCTGTTCCTCAATACCGGCTGCAATTCGGATGCGCTTCGAGGCTCCGATTGCAATCGCTTCATGTATCATGTCGAAGCGTCCAACACCCAGTATGTGAAGGGCGTCGGCTCCGCCTATCTGCGCAATGGCCTGATCGATGGCAAGAAGATCTACTTCCTGACCGCCGATTATGCATACGGCCATGATCTGTCTCGGGTCGGCAAGAACTTCGTGACGGCCAACGGCGGCGAGGTTGCCTGGGAGGACCTGGTCCCGACCGACTCGACGGATTTCAGCGCCTATATCCTGAAGATCCGGCAGGCGCAGCCGGACCTCATCATCTCCAATCTGGCCGGCAATCAGATTACCAACTTCGTCAAGCAATATACCGAGTTCGGCCTCGAATTCCCCTACGGCGGCTTCGGCTTCGATACGGCCGTGGCCTGGGGCGCCGGCAAAGGCAATTTCGGCGGCGAGTGGCCGGTCGTCTGGCATCACGATCTCGCCGCGCCGGGCGCGCAGAAGTTCGTCGAAGCCTTCAAGGCCAAATGGGGCAAGCCGCCGGAAAACCAGGCGTGGGGGGACTATGTCGCCACCAAGCTGGTCGCCCAGGCCATGACGGACGCGAACTCGACCGAGACGGACGCCATCCTGGCTTATTTCGACGCGGAGCCGAAGCTCGACATCCTGAAGGGGCGCGAGGGCTATTTCCGCAAGTGGGATCACCAGCTGATCCAGGAAATGTACACGATGACGGCGAAGCCGCTCGATCAGCTCAAGGACGAATGGGACCTCATGCTGCTCGGCGGTTCAGTCCCCGCCGAAGGCGAGCCGCTTGAGGCGATCGCGCCGACAATGGAAGAGAACGCCTGCTCCTTCCAGGCCTGACGGCCCGGCTCCCCAGCGTGATCTCGGCAGGCGGTCCTGGATCGCCGACCGCCTGTTCCGGCGCTCAATATCGACGCACGAGGCCGTCCGTTGCCGCTCGAGCTGGTCTTCATCCTTGAGCAGGTCCTCAACGGGCTGCTGGTCGGCGTCAACTATCTGCTGATCGCCCTCGGCCTGTCGCTGATCTTCTCGCTCGGCGGCATCGTGAACCTGGCGCATGGGGGCTTCTATGCGATCGGCGCCTATCTCGTCGTCACCCTCTCCGATCATCTGGGCTATGCCGCCTTCGTAGCGGCGCCGCTTGCGGTGGCGGCGCTCGGGATCGTCGTGGAGCGCGTCCTCTTCCGGCCCTTCTACAAGGCCGACGCCGCCTTGGGCCTGCTGCTCACTTTCGGGCTGGCCATGGTGATCGAGCAGTCGTTGCGCATGATCTTCGGCGCGACGCCGAGGCCATTCTCGATTCCCGAGTTCCTGCGGGGACAGCTGCTCGTCGGCGACTTCATCTATTCGCGCTACCGGTTCGCCATTCTCCTCGTCGCGGTCGCCGCCGTTGCGGGCTTGTGGGTCCTCCTGCAACGGACGCCCTTCGGCAGGATCGTGCGCGCCGGCGTGCAGAACCCTGACATGGTCGGCGCGCTCGGCATCTCGCTGAAGCCCTACCTCACCGCGGTCGCGGCGCTCGGTGTCGGGCTCGCGGGTCTGGCCGGCGTGATGATGGCGCCGATCACCGGCGTGCATCCGGCCATGGGCTCGGAAATCCTGATCGCGGCCTTTGTCGTCGTGGTTATTGGCGGCCTGGGGTCGTTCTGGGGCGTCGTCATCGCCGCCATCCTCGTCGGCGTCGTGCGCGGGCTCACGGTCTATTTCTATCCACCCGCCGCGGAAGCGTCGATGTACCTGCTGATGTTCCTCGTTCTGCTGCTGCGGCCGCGCGGCCTGTTCGGCGAGCGCATCGCGCGTTTCGAGTAGAGCCGGCGCATGCTCTCCCGTTCCGCCAACCTCGCCATCGCGCTCGCCGCGGTCTTGCTTCTACCGTTCTTCATGCAAGCCATCGGCCTCACCACCAGCTCGGCCACCGACGTCCTCGTGCTGGCAATCGCCGTGCTCGCCCTCAATCTGCTTGTCGGCTACACTGGCCTTATCTCGTTCGGGCACGGGGTCTGGTTCGGCCTCGGCGCCTATGGCGCCGCACTGGCCCAAATTCACCTTTTCGCCGGCCAGATGCTCCTGCCGGCGCTGACCGCCGTCATCGCCGTCTCGATTATCGCGCTGGTCCTCGGATCCCTCATCCTGCGGCGGAGGGGCGTCTACTTTTCGCTGCTGACCCTGGCGCTGACGGCCCTCGGCTATGCGATCGCGTTCAGATGGACGGAGGTGACCGGCGGCGAGAACGGCCTCGGCGGCCTCGTCCGGCCGGAGGTGCTGGGCATCAGCTTCGCGGACAACGACGCCTATTACGCGCTGGTCGCGGTCGTCGCGTTTCTCGTCCTGTTCGTGCTGCAGCGCTTCGTGCGCTCACCGATCGGCACGGTGCTTGTCGCGATACGCGAGAACGAGGAGCGCGCCCGCTTCCTCGGCTACCCGACCAATCTCTACAAGCTTATCTGCTTTACCCTGTCCGCCGTGATTACGGCGCTCGGCGGCGTGCTTTTCGTCTTCCATCACCGCTTCGCCTCCGCCGACCCGCTGACGCCTGCCTTTTCGGGCGAGCTTCTCGCCATGGTCATCATCGGCGGGATGCGCAGCTTGCTGGGCCCGGCCCTCGGCGCGCTCTTCTATGTCATCTTTCGTGAATTCCTGTCGCAGTGGACACCGGACTGGCTGTTCTATTTCGGCCTGCTGTTCGTCGGCTTTATCCTGTTCTCTCCTACCGGCCTCGTCGGGATCGCCGGCCGGCTCCTCGCGCCGTTCACGCGGACGAGGATCGATCCCGCTGCGATGGCGGGCCGAACCGTGGGGCCGGCTCAGCCCGTGCCGGCATTCCTGACGCGCAGCGACAAGGGGAGCGGACCCTTTCTGATCGTCGACGCGATCGCAAAACGGTTTGGCGCCGTTCGGGCCGTTCGCGATGCGAGCTTCATCGTGAACGATTGCACGCTTCATGCGCTGATCGGTCCGAATGGCGCCGGCAAGACGAGCGCCTTCAATCTTATCTCGGGGATGTTCGCTCCCGATCGGGGAAGCGTTACCCTCGGGCCGGAGCGCATCGATGGCCTGCCGCCCCATGGCGTCTGCCGACGCGGTCTGGCCCGCTCGTTCCAGATCACCAACCTGTTCTCGGGTCTTCCCGTTGAGGAGAACCTGCGGCTCGGCGTGCAGGCGACGCATCGAAGCCGCTTCAATCCCTGGATCGACGCCCGCGCGATCGCGACGATAAACCGGGAGACGGCAGAATTATCCCAGTTCCTGGGCGTCGCCGGCATGGAGCGAGCCGAGGCCGGAGCGCTCTCCTATGGCGGCCAACGCCTCCTCGACATGGGGCTGGCGCTCACCTCCAAGCCGCGGATCCTGCTTCTCGATGAGCCGCTTGCTGGGCTCGCCGCCGCGGAGCGCGAGCGGGTCGGCGCCCTCATCAAGGGCATTTCGGGCGAGATCCCCGTCCTTCTCGTCGAGCACGACATCGACCGGGTGTTCGAGATTGCCGATGCCGTGACCGTGATGAACGATGGCGAGGTGCTGATCAGCGGGACGGTGGAGGAGGTGCGCTCCGACACGCGGGTGCAAGAGGTCTATATCGGCTCCGGCTCGGCGGCGCTCGCCGCCCGCGAGATGAAATCAGCCGCCCAGCCGGAGTTGCTCCTCAGGATGCGCGGCGTCGACACGTTCTACGGCAACAGCCAGATCCTCTCGGATGTGAACCTTGACGTGCATAAGGGCGAGATCGTCGCGCTTCTCGGCCGCAACGGAGCCGGAAAGACCACGCTCCTGAAAACATTGATCGGCATTGCCCCGCCAGCCAGGGGAACGATCGAGCTCGCCGGCCAGAACGCGGCGGCGCTCACCTCAGCCGAAATAGCCCGGCTTGGCATCGGCTACGCGCCGCAGGGTCGCGCCCTGTTCCAGGGCATGAGCGTGCGTCACAATCTGGAGCTTGGCCGCATCAGGCGCCTGACCGGGGCCGGCAGCCATTGGAGCGAAGAGCGCGTTCTTGAGTTCTTTCCGCGCTTGCGCGACCGCCTCGACGCGGATGCGGATCGGATCTCCGGCGGCGAGCAGCAAATGGTCGCCGTGGCCCGGGCGCTTGTTGGCGATACGCGCCTCCTGCTTCTTGACGAGCCCTTCGAGGGGCTGTCGCCAGCAGTCACGGAGGAGCTTTTCGACGCGTTCAACCGCCTTCGCGACGAGGTTGCCATTCTTGTGGTCGACCATCACCTCGATCTCGTGCTCAACCTGGCTGATCGAGCAACGGTGCTCGAGCGCGGCCGGGTCATTCATGAGGGACCGGCGCGCCCCCTCGCCCGCGACTATGACCTCCGCCGCCAAGTTCTATGGCTTTGAGAAAAGGCATCATAAGCAAGATCGCGATCGTCGGCGCCTGATGCTCGGCCGCGCTTGGCGCCCTCCCGACGAGGCGTTCGGGCTCGTCCCCGGTGGCTATGCAGGCGCGGAGGACGTCGATGATCGGCATCGATGCTCTTGGAGGCCTTCTACTCGATCCGGTTGGAGGGCGGATCAGATGCCGAGGACGAGACACATGCCAAGGAGGTCTCCCTCTCGACATCTTCCTCCAGGGCCACGACGGGTCGAGCGCATCACGCAAGCTTGGCGAGAACCGGCGGCGAGGGCAACGCGCGGGCGAATCTGGCGACCCCGCTTG
>JACCSN010000760.1 GCA_013812985.1 Hyphomicrobiales bacterium
AGCGGGCAGTCCACGGCCGCGATGCAAGCAGATGCGTCGCGACGAGCGCCGCAGCGGCGGATAAGGCGCCTGCTGCCGCGATGAAACCGAGGGCCAATAGCGTGCGCGCGGTGAACGCGCGGTCCAACGCGAACCATGCGATCGCGTAGGAAGAGGCGATCGCAATGCCGAATAGCGGCGCAAGCCAAACGCGCCTCATCTTTCTCCGGAGAGGTGGAGCGGCAAACACGGAGGGTCCGGCCCCCGGGGCTTGTATCAGGCCCATCCGCCTCGAGACGCGCCCGCCGCGCGACAAATGGCCTCGATCTTGGCGGGATACCCTTGAGCGCTTCCGCCAAAGACGGACGATCCGGCGACGAGCACATTGGCGCCGGCCGCCACGACCTTCGCGGCCGTTTCCGTGTTGACGCCGCCATCAACGATGATGTCCACGTCGCGGCCCGCAATCATGGTCCTCACGTCGCGGATTTTCTCCAGCATGGCCGGGATGAAGCTCTGGCCGCCGAAGCCGGGGTTCACCGTCATGACGATCACCTGATCCAGGCGGTCGACCACGTTGGCGATGGCGCTGGCGGGGGTCGCCGGGTTAAGCGCGACGCCCGCGCGCTTTCCGAGCGCCCGGATCGCCTGGAGCGAGCGGTCGAGATGCGGGCCGGCTTCCGCGTGGACGCTGATCGCATCGGCCCCGGCCGCGGCGAAAGCTTCAAGAAATGGGTCGGCGGGCGCGATCATCAGGTGGACATCGAACGGCTTCTTTGTCCGGCCGCGCAGATGCGCGATCACCGGCGCGCCGAAACTGATGTTCGGGACGAAATGGCCGTCCATCACGTCCAGATGAATCCAGTCGGCGCCGGCCTGGTCGACAGCTTCGATCTCCTCGCCGAGACGGCTGAAATCGGCGGCCAGGACGGAAGGGGCGACAAGGATCGGGCGGTCCATCACCGGCCGCTACCACAAGGGCTCAAGGCTCGTCGATGGGGCCAGCATGCGGCTACCGACCACATGGGGACATTTCACCGCGAACCGGGCGACATCCGCCCGCCATGGCGATCGCGCCAGGTCGGCATCCGGTCGCCGGGAGCCGCCTCGGCGGCGTAAACGGCACGAGCGATGGCGCGGGCCAGGGTGGACGCCGCCGCCGCGGAGAGGGCGACCAAGCCGCGCGGGCGGTCCCCGAGAGGTCTAGCGCCGGTCGAGAGCGTGAACACGGCGTCCCCGTCGAGAAGCGTATGGGCCGGAAAGACGGCAAGCGCGATGCCGTCATGGGCGGCGATTGCCAGGCGCTTGGCTTCGGCGCGCGTCAGGGCGTAGTCCGTCGCGACGACCGCGAGCGTGGTGCTGGCCCGCGCCGCCGACGGTTGCTTCAGCGCCAGCTCGCGCGAATCCGCTGGAAGCGGTGCGGGGAGGCCCAGGCCGCCGAATTCGGCGCTCTCCTCGAACGCCGCGGCTCGGAAATGCGGAGACGCGCCGAAGGTGACGCGGCCGACGGGGTTCACAGCGACAAAGGCTGTAAGCCGTCCGCCGTCATCAAACGCAGCTTCCGCCGCGCCGAATCCGCCTTTGAGGTCGGCCGTGGTCGCGCCGGTTCCGGCGCCCACCGAGCCGATCGCCGTCTCGCTCCCGGCGGCTTCGCAGGCGGCCAATCCGAGAGAGCGGTAGATGGCCGCCGCCGCGCCTCCGGTGATGGGGAGTTCGTCGCCGTGATTGGCCAGGTCGAACAATGCCGCCGCCGGGACGATCGGCACACGGAACGCGCCCACCTGGAACCCTCGGCCGTGTTCGGCAAGCCAGGCCATCACGCCGTCCGCCGCGGCGAGCCCGAAAGCCGAGCCGCCGGACAGCACGATCGCGTCCGCCCGCTCGACCAGATTGCCGGGCCGGAGCAGGTCCGTCTCGCGGGTCGCCGGAGCGCCGCCCGAAACGTGCACGGCGGCGACCGTCGGCGCATCGGCCAAAAACACGGTCACGCCCGTTTTCAGCAGCGCATCCGCCGCGTGCCCGACCCTGAGGCCGGGAAGGACGTTCACCCGAGGACGTCCGGGAACAAGCCAAGGAGGCCCACCAGGATCAGATAGATGGCCACGACGTAATTGAGGAGGCGCGGCATGATCAGGATCAGGATCCCGGCGATCAGCGAGATGATCGGCGTCAGGGTCGCGGCATTCAGCGTGATTTCCATGTGACCTCCTTGTCGCCCCCCTATTCCGAATCAGGCGGGGCGGGTCAGGCCCGCCGGGGAATCGCTTGCGGGCGACGGGAGGATCGGACAATCGATCGCGGAAGAAAACCCGTCCGTCGCTTCAGGGACGGCGGCTCGGCAAATGCGCAGCAAAAAGCCCCGGCGCTTGCGCGCCGGGGCGAGATCCGCAGCCCGTCCCTGATTACTGGGCCGGCTGCTCCGCGCCTTCGGCGGGCGCCATCGCATCGGCTGCCGGAGCCATCGCGTCAGCGGCCGGCGCCATGGCGTCAGCTGCCGGAGCCATTGCATCGGCCGGGGCGGCATCCATCGCGCCGCCGGCATCCGACATCTGGTTGTACTTGCCGGCTTCCCACTCGTAGAACACGTAGCCGGGCAGCGACACGTCGCCCTTGTCGTCGAATTCCAGCGTGCCGAGCACGGTCT
>JACCSN010000790.1 GCA_013812985.1 Hyphomicrobiales bacterium
CGAGCGGACTGGCCGCTCTAACACGGCCGGTTGACAGAAAGTGCGAACACAACACGACGCCCGCAGGCCGGAAGCCTGGAGGCGTTGTGTGGCTCATTGATGAGATTGGGAATTTGGTTGCGGGGGCCCGATCACACCTTTACCGAACGCGTCGGTGCTATTCTGTCTGCAGGTCTGGGCGGAGGGTGTGATCGTAAGTAGTACCAAGAGTTCGAATCCCGCTTGCTCCGCCAATAGCCCTTGCCCCAACATTCTCCGCTGCGGAAATCGGCTATCGCAAGGCCGCAGTTCTGCGGCATTCCTGCGGAAAGGTGTGAACCAAGGAATGCTCTGGGAAAGCCAGTTCCGGTCTCTCTTACCCCAAATTCTCCAAAGCTGTGAACCACGTGAATTTGGTTCACAGCTTTGGGTTCAAAGATTGCAGCTATTTAGAGTGGACAGGCTGTGAACCGTTTCGCAATCTCGCTTGGGTAGGAACCGACGCTGGTGTCGAAATGTCTGTCAGAAACCCGCTCTATCGAGTAGGTCGTGTGGACGAACTTGATCAAGCATAGTCCGGCGGCGAAGCTGACGATGAATCCATAGTTGCGGGCGGTTTTCTCGCAGCGAAGCGCGACGCGCTTGAAGCTTTTGACGACGCCGACGCCCTGCTCGATGCGGGCGCGGGCCTTGTAGAGACCCTTGGCGAAGAAGGCGGGCTTGTCCTTCTCGTTGTCCTTGTGCGGGATGACCGGGGCTATGCCGCGTGCGCGTGCGGCGGTGCGGTTGGCCTTGCTGGAATACCCCTTGTCGCCGATGGCGGCGCGCGGCGTGATGTCGGGTCCGATGTCGAGCAGCGTGACGAAGTGTGGCGCGTCGGCTTTCTCGCCGCCAGTCAGGTGGAAGGCGATCAGCGCTCCCGATTTGTCTGATTTGGCGTCGATTTTCGTCGTGAACCGCCGCGCGAGCGGCCGAGCCTGATTTTCCTGCCTCCTTTTGCGCCCGCTGCCGAGACATGGGCGAGCACGATCTACTGGATCCGCATGAGGCTGCTATTCGTCTGCCGTGTTCAGGGCGCCGCTTGCCATCAGGCCCCAGAGCTGATCGGCGGACAGTTTCTTTGCGGACCCGTTATAGACCACTCGACCGAGACTCAAGACGACTATTCTGTGGGCCAGTGCGCGAACCGTGGAAAGATCATGCGTCACAAGAATCACCCCGGTTCCGTTGGCGGCGATGGACCGGATCAGGCTGACGACCTGGGCCGTCTGCTTGACGCCGAGCGCCGCCGTGGGCTCGTCGAGGCAGATGAGCTTGACGTGCTCGGCCAGCGAACGGGCGATGGCGATGGATTGCCGCTGGCCGCCAGATAGCGATCGTACGAGGACGTTCTCATCGCGAAGGGTGACCCCCAATGCAGCGAGGCGGGAACGGCATTGCGATGCGGCCTTCCGGTCGTCACGAACCGGAAAGATTCCGAGCCAGCGGCGCGTCTCTTCGCGGCCGAGCATCATGTTGTGGGCGATGCTGAGGTTCGAGCAGAGCGCGAGGTCCTGATAGACGGTCTCGAGACCGGCGGCGCGGGCATCCATTGGATTTCGAAATCTGACGGGTCGCCCCTCGAGCGTCATTGCGCCGGAATCCGGACGGATGGCGCCCGAAATGATCTTCACGAGCGTGCTCTTGCCGGCGCCATTGTCGCCGAGCAGGCATACGATTTCGCCCTTGCCAACAGTGAATGTCGCCTCTTCGAGCGCGGTCAGGGCGCCATATGACTTCCGTGCGCCGCTGATAGAGAAAGCCGGCGTCGCGTGCTGCTTTGCCGCGGTCGCGGGAACCCTGCCTGCGTCAGTCTCTTCCGGCGGGGGCGTTCCGGCGTTGTCCTCCGCCTTCAGCGGTGTCAGGGACGTCTTCCCTCGCCGGCCGCGCATGCTGATCGCGGCCTGATCGGCGACCAGTGCGAGCAGCAGCATGCCGCCGACGGCGATTGACTGCCACCATGATTGCAGACCCACAAAGATGAGACCGGCATTGAGAATGCCGATCGTCGCAACGCCGATCGCGATGCCGAGAGGCCGGCCCGCGCCGCCGGAGAATGCCACGCCTCCAAGGATTGCCGCTGTCAGCACGTCCAGTTCGAAGCCGGCGCCGATGGTCGGGGTAATGCTGCCGAGGCGGCCGGCGACCAGCACCGCGACGAGACCGATGAGCAATCCGTTGGCGGCATAAAGGCCGACGACGGTGCGACCCACGGGGACGCCGCACAGTTCGGCGGCGCGTGGGTCTCCGCCGATCGCATAGATTCGCAATCCCGTCACGGTGCGGGTAAGCACGAACGAGCCGGCTACGAAGATCGCGACCGCGAGAATCACCGTGTACTGGATGCCGAATATCTTGCCCCGGCCGAGTTCGAGCAACGCGTCGGGAAAGCCGTAGACCGCTTTGCTGCTGACGACGAAGGCAAGTCCGCCGTAAAGCGCCAGCATCGCCAGAGTTACGATCAACGGTGAAATACTGAGCTTGCGAACCAGTAGGCCGTTCAAGAGTCCAAGCAGGAATCCAAGGCCCAACCCGACGGCTGCGACGAGCAAGGGGTCTTGAGTCGCAACGGCGACCTTCGCGACGATAATGCCGATCAGAGCCATCATGCTGCCGATGGACAGGTCGACGTAGCCGGCGATCAGCAGTGCGGACGTGCCAAGCACCGCGATCAGGATAGACGTCGAGTTGACGCCGATGACGACGAAATTCTCAAGCCGGAAGAACGACGCGTTCAGCAGCGAAAAGAGGATGATCAGCGCCAGCGCGACAAGCGCCAACCCCGCTCGTCCCGAAGCTTCGCCGGGCGCTCTGGTCGCAGGCCACAGCGCCGCCGTGAAGCTCGGTTGCCGGGCCATCGGCGGGCTCTCCGCGCGCGCACTGTCGGTGGTCATGCTCTCTGCCTCTCTCATTGAACCGACCAGCCCCAGCACGAGGCTGAGACCGGCCGGCGTAGCCCGTGGGGAGGAGCGCGGGCGCTACTTCTTCGTCTCGGACGACCAGGGGAAGTTCACGTACTGATCGCGGGTATCGTAGCAGATGTTGCCGTACATCTTGAGGTAGGCGTCGCGGCGGATCGGATCGGCATAGACGCCCGCCGGATCGGCCAGATCG
Source organism: Hyphomicrobiales bacterium (assembly GCA_013812985.1). The sequence continues at coordinate 3,133 of JACCSN010000790.1, forward strand.
GTTTCGTACTGCGCGAGGTTATCCTCGGTGAGCGCGCTGGGAAGGATGTCCATCGCCTGCGGGATGCTCTTGCCTTCGAGCCAGTCGGCGGCATGCTGCCCCATCGCGTAGCCGAACACGGGAGAGGACAGACTGATGCTGGCCTTGTAAGGGCCGCCGCCTTTCTTGATCTCCGCAACTGCCTCGGGCTCGCCATCAATGCCGCCGAGGAACTGTTCGGGCCGCGCCTTGCCAGCCGCCTCGAGCGCGGCGAGCGCTCCCAGCACGACGGTGTCGGCGCCCAGCACGACATCGATATCGGGATGGGCCTGGAGGATCGTGCTCATCGTCGCGAAGCCGCCCTCCTTGTCAACCGGATCGGGCGTGATGTCGGCGACGATGGTGACGCCCGGCAGGTTTTTGAGCCCGTCGCGCATCGCGGCGAAGCGCGGCGCCAGGAACTCGATCTGATCCTGGGTCAGCAGCACGACATTGGCCTTGCCCCCGAGCTTGTCGTTGATATAGGCGATCGCCGCGTCGGTCAGCGCTTTGCCCGTGGCATATTGCGGAGCGTTGAGCAGCGAGGTCGCGGGCGGCGGCACGATGGTGCCGACATAGCCGCCGGCCCACATGACCTCCTGCAGACTGTGGCTAAGGGCTGCCGGGTCGGGCGATGTGGCGACCAGAGCGCCGACCTTTGAGGTCAGAAGCGTCTGGATCTGCGCTACCGCCTTGGCTGCATCGTTGTCCGCATTGGCTCTGCGATACGCCAATCCACGATCCTTCGCGGCCATTTCGAGCCCGCGGTCGACCCCTTGCAGGAATTCGCGCTCGTTTTCCTGCACGAAAGCCAGAACTTTTTCGAGCCCCGGAGGCGCGCTGCAGGTCGGCGCGTTCGGGTCGAACGGGGCAAACACCGTGGGTTCCGTGATACCCGGCGGGCCGTCCTGCGCCGTAGAGAGGGCAGTGCTGCCCACAAGGAGGCCAACGGCGAGCAGCGCCGCCATCGAAAGCGTTGTGGTCCGCCGGGGACCCGGCGCGGTGATCCGGTTCGATTGCATTTTCAGTCCTCCCTATTGTGGTTCCGGTTTCCAGTTGCCTGGGTGCGCGGCTTGGACGCCGCGATTGTTGTCTCACTTTCCAAGTCACCTCAGATATCCACCTTCGAGCTTGCGAGTCAAAAAATTTCCTCCAGTGGAAGTAGTTATTCGCCAGTTTACCGGGCGTCGCCCAACAAAGCCTGCACCGCTCGTGCAAGTTCCAACCCCAGCGTTCGATGTGCGTCGCTGTCGAGGTGAATGCCGTCAACCGTGCTGGATTCTACAAACTTGCCTGCGTCGAGGAACGTCGTACCGGTCCGTTTTGCCACGTCGCGCACCAGTGCCGGGAGGTGCAATGATTTTGCCGCGCCGCCGAGGAACATCTCACCCAGCCAATCGACTTCCTGCATCGGCGGCGGCGCCACGACCATGATCGCCGGCATGGCGCCAGCCGGCCCGGCTTCGCTGCGTTGCACCGCGCGAACTAGAACCTCGATGGAATCAGCAATATCGTGCGGAGTCATGCCAAACCGGTGCTTCAGATCATTGGTGCCAAGCATGAGGATGACCAGGTCGACAGGCATGTGCGATTCAAGACTCACCGGGAGCGCCTTGAGCCCATTCTTGTGGGCGCCTTCGATGGGATCGTCGCGCAAGGTAGTGCGGCTTGGATGCCCCTCTTCGATTACATCCCAGGCACCGCCAAGCTGCCGGCGCATGATCCCGGGCCAGCGGCGATCCGGCGCGTAGCGATGTCGCCCGACGCGGGCGAGTGTCGGAATCGCGCCATAGGTGTTGGAATCACCAAAGCAGAGAATGGTCCGAACCTGGGGCACGGCGTGGTTCCTCCGAAGTGGCTCTGCCGACCTATATCATGCTCGGCGAGCTTCTGCCACTTATTCCAATGGAAGTATTTAAGGGGTTGCCTCGCAGCTTGCACGTTTGCTAGGTCAGCGCGTTGGCCAATGGGTACGCCGACGTGCAGAGAAAGACGCATCTTGACCGGCAGCAGTTTTTACAGCGTCGAGAAGATCGCCAACGGCCGCAGCGGGGGAACCACGCAGGCCGAAACGCGCGTCTATAACGAACGGCTGATCGTCTCCTTGGTCCGCCGTCATGGCCAGCTCTCGAAGGCCGACCTGACGCGTCTCACCGGCCTCGCCGCACAGACGATCACCACCATCGTCAATCGCGCCGCCGGTAACCAGCTTCTGATGCGCCGCGAGCCGCTGCGTGGCCGGCTTGGGCAACCCTCGGTTCCATATTCTCTGAACCCCAAGGCTGCCTATTCATTCGGCATTAAGATCGATCATCGGAGCGCCGATCTGGCGCTCGTGAATTTTGTCGGCGAGGTGATGGCGTTCGAGCGGACGACGTTCGATTGCCCGGCACCGGACGAGGTGATGAGCTTTGCCAAAGCCGGGATCGCCCGCATCTGCCGCAAGCACAAATCCGTCTCCAACGAACGCATCGCCGGCCTCGGTATCGCGTCGCCGTTCTACCAATGGAACTGGAATCGGGAGATCGGCATTCCCGCCGGCCGCGTCGATGCGTGGAAAGAGATCGACATCCGCGCCGAACTCGACCGCATCTTCGATTGGCCGGTGTTCCTCTTCAATGACGCGATGGTGTCGGCCGGCGCGGAGCTGATGTTCGGCGCCGGCATTGGCCGGGCTGACTTTCTATACGTCTATGTTGGCTGTTTCATCGGTGGCGGCCTGGTGCTCGACCACCACCTGTTCCCCGGCCGCAACAAGCTGGCCGGCGCGCTCGGCGACATTCCCGTTCCACTCGCGGGAGAAGGCGCCGATCGCGCGACGCCATTGCTCCGCATCGCCTCTCTTCATTCGCTTTCCGGCAAGCTCAAGGACCGGGACGATGGACGGATCTGGTCTTCGCCAGACGACTGGGGCGATTTGGGAAGCCCGTTGACCGAATGGATTGACGATGTCTCCGAAGGACTGGCTTATGCCTCGCGGAGCGCCGTCGCATTGCTCGATATCGACAATGTCATCATCGACGGCGCTATTCCCAAGAGTGTCCGCAAGGAGATCGCAAAGGCCACGCGGCGGAAGCTGGCCAGGCTTTTGGTAGACCGCCCTGAACCGTTCTCGGTTCTCGAGGGTACTTTCGGCCACCTGGGTCCCGCGATCGGCGGCGCCAGCATCCCGTTGCTGATCAAATATTCCAACGATAAGGAACTGCTGTTCAAAGAGTAGGATTCCGTAGTAACTTACGCACCTACCCGTTCAAGCAGTGAGTTACTCACGTCTGTCTGTCACACAGGACGGTCTTCATCTCGGTTGGGCGAAGCCTGTCCTGCTCGCCCCAGACATCCTCGATAGGTTGCCCAAGCCTGCCGCTATTGATCGCGACGGGTTGGCCGCCAATCAGCGCCGCCTCCACGATTGCTGGGGCTAGCAATGTTAGCCGCAATAGGCGAGACACGTAGGTGGGGCTAATGCATTCGGCGGCTGCTAGGTCGCGAAGGGAAGCGTAGGTACCCTGGTCCAGCATCCGCTGCCAGCGATGGGCTCGCGCGATTACCTTGATCAGGGTGCTGTCAACGCGCGGCCCGGGCGAAATGAAGGACGCTCCATTAGGCGCCACCACCTGCTTGCGCCCTCCCCGTCGGCGGAAACTGAGTGGCACACGAATGGTGACGCCCTGCTCCTCAGCGTCAGCATCGGTTGCGATTGACCTCGGTCTATTCACGCCGCCCTCCTGACATCATTGGTAC
>JACCSN010000833.1 GCA_013812985.1 Hyphomicrobiales bacterium
CGCCCGACGAGCCGACCAGCGCGCCGGTGATGATCAGCGCCGTGTTGCCGAGCGTGAAGCCGATGCCGGCGGCGGCCCAGCCGGAATAGGAGTTCAGCATCGAGATGACGACCGGCATGTCGGCGCCACCGATCGGGACGATGATGAGCCCGCCGAGCGTCAGGCTCGCCAGCACGATCAGCCAGAAGACCAGGCGGCTCTCCGTTGTCACCAGCGCGAAGATCAGGAGCACGAGGAGCGCCGCGAGGCCGATATTGATGAGGTGGCGCGAGGGCAGCAGGATCGGCTTGCCCGACATGTTGCCGTTCAGCTTGGCGAAGGCGATGATCGAGCCGGTGAAGGTGATGGCGCCGATCGCCGCGCCGAGCGACAATTCCAGGAGCGCCTGGCCCTCGATGTCGCCGACCCTGCCGATGCCGATGGCCTGCGGCGCATAGAGCGCGGCGGCCGCGACCAGCACCGCCGCGAGTCCCACAAGCGAATGGAAGGCGGCGACAAGCTGCGGCATCGCCGTCATTGGGATTCTGCGGGCGATGACGGCGCCGACGGCGCCGCCGAGGCCGAGCGCGACCAGCAGCAGGAGCCAGCCCAGCGCGTCGTCCGGCGGGCTGCCAAGCAGCGTGGTGAGCACGGCGATGGCCATGCCCGCCATCCCGAACTGGTTGCCGCGCCGGCTGCTCGTTGGATGCGACAGGCCGCGCAGCGCCATGATGAAGAGGACGCCGGCAACGAGGTAGAGGAAGGCGGTGACGCTGGGGGACATGGCTTGAGCCGCTATTGGTCTTCGCTGGGCAAAGCGCCGGATCTCTCGTCATCCACGCTCTTGTTCAGAATGCGTTCCAAAACCGCGGTGAGTTCCGGCAGTCTAACCGCGATGGTTTGCACCATGATTTCGGCGCTCCGACTGCGATAGCCATGAACGAGCCTGTGGCGCATGGCAATCGCGTCCCGCCAGGGTACGTCGGGTAGCGCCGCTTGGCCAGCCGGCGAAACCTTGTTCGCGGCCTCCCCGATAACCTGGACTGCATAAGAGACGGCCAGGAAGGATGTCTGATCGGCAGCAAGCGTCGCAGCATTTGCCTTTCCCAAGATGCGGATGGCCGTTTGGGCATATTCAAGCATGTCCAACAGCCATTCGCGATCGATCTCGTTCACGAGAGCGGAACCAGATCGCGCTCCATGATCGCGCGCCCACTCGGGCGCATTCCCTCCCAGGTGACGATTTCGACCGGCATACCCAGACCGATTGCCTCCTCCAAATCGCGTTCGGCCCGCGAGAGGTCGAAAAGCGAAGGCGTGCCGACAATGTCAACTACGACATCCACGTCGCTTTCAGGTTTCGCATCACCGCGGGCCACCGACCCGATAAGGCCTACTAGGCGGATGCCGTAGCGTTGCTCGATAGGGTCGCGCTGTGCTCGCAACGCGCCAACGACATGGTCCCGATCAATCTTCACGTCGCCCTCGGCTTGTACATCGCCAGCATGCGCTGGGTGACCAGGAAGCCGCCGAAGATGTTGACGCTGGCAAGGATGACGGCGAGGAAGCCGAAGAAGCGCGCCAGGCCCGTCCCTTCGCCGAGGAGCGGCACGCCGACGGCGAGCAGCGCGCCGACGATGATGACGGAGGAGATGGCGTTGGTGACGCTCATCAGCGGCGTGTGGAGCGCCGGGGTGACCGACCAGACGACGTAATAGCCGACGAAGATCGCCAGCACGAAGATCGACAGGCGGAAGACGAACGGGTCGATCGCCCCGCCCGTGGCGGCATGGGCGGCGATACCGGCTGCATCCAGCGTCCCGTCCTGCCCGAGCGCGATTTGCGCCGCCTGCTCCGCCGCGAGCCGCGCCTGCTCCGCCGCGTTTCCAGCTGCCGTGGCGGCGTCCTCGGCCCGCCGCACCGCCTCGCTCAGCGTCTCCGGTTCCATCAGAGCGTCCCTCCTCCTTGAACCGATGCCGCGGCATCCTGTTTCGGCGCGAAGGCCGGATGCACAATCGCACCACCCGACGTGAGCAGCGTCGCGGCGACGATCTCGTCGTCGCGGTTGATCTTCAGCTCGTTGGTCGCCTTGTCGATCATCGGCTCGACAAAGGCGAATATGTTGCGGGCGAGGAGCGCGGAGGACGAAGCTGCGATGCGGCCGGCCATGTTCATGTGGCCGATGATCGTCACGCCGCCCACCTTGGCGACCTGACCCGGGATCGCGCCCTCGACGTTGCCGCCCCGCTCCACCGCCAGATCAACGATCACCGAGCCGTCCGCCATGGAGGCCACCATGTCGCGCGACAGCAGCTTTGGTGCCGGCCGGCCCGGGATGAGCGCCGTCGTGATCACGATGTCCTGCTTGGCGATGTGGCTGGCGACCAGCGCCGCCTGCTTGGCCTGGTAATCCTTCGACATCTCCTTGGCGTAGCCGCCGGCCGTCTCCGCCGCCTTGAACTCCTCGTCCTCCACGGCGATGAACTTGCCCCCGAGCGAGGCGACCTGCTCCTTGGCGGCCGGCCGCACATCCGTCGCCGACACCACCGCGCCGAGCCGGCGCGCCGTGGCGACCGCCTGCAGCCCGGCGACCCCGGCGCCCATCACGAAGACCCGCGCCGCCGGGACGGTGCCCGCCGCCGTCATCATCATCGGCATGGCGCGCCCGAAGGCGTGCGCCGCCTCGATCACCGCCTGGTAGCCGGCGAGGTTGGCCTGGCTCGACAGCACGTCCATGACCTGGGCGCGGGTGATGCGCGGGATGAGCTCCAGCGCGAAAGCCGAAAGCCCGGCATCGGCCATCCGGCCGAGCGCGGCGGCGTTGTCGTAAGGATCCATGAGGGCGACGATCGCCGCGCCGGGCTTGTAGGATTCCAGGCTGTCAGGGCGGCGGACCCGCAGCACCAGATCGGCCTCGCGCAAGGCCTCAACAGCCGTCGACGCGATCTCCGCCCCCGCTTCGCTGTAATGCCTGTCGTCGAGGCCCGCGCCCACGCCGGCGCCTGCCTCGACGGTCACGGTCGCGCCGGCGGCGATGAACTTTTTGACGGTCTCCGGCGTCGCCGCGACGCGCGGTTCGGCTGCGGCATCATCCCTGACGACGGCGATCCGCATGAGGGCGCCGCTAACCGACCGAAACGGCCATCAGGAGAAATCCGATCACCGTCACCGCGACAAGCGGCCTGACCGTTCCCCGTGCGAAGATGCCGATCCCGACCCCGATCATGGTCAGGATCAGGAGGAGCGTGCCGAGCCAGAACCCGCCGCCGCCGCCGAAGGAGAACAGCACCAGCGCCAGCATCGTGTCGATGACGGCCAGGATGGTGATCTTGGTGAGCGCCAGGAAGCCGGAATAGGTGCGCTCGTGCTCGGTGTAGTCCATCGGCGCGCCGAGCTCGGCGGGTCCGGAGGTAAGGTGTTCGGCCATGAGGTTCCCCGAGAGGAGGTCAGGTGAGGTCGCGTCCGGCTTTATCACAGGCACGGAAACGGGGGCAACGCGTTCAAGCGTCCAATCAACGGCCCGCAAAGAAACCGAGCAGCGCCTCCAGCGTCTCCTCCGGCCGCTCCTCGGCCATGTAATGGCCGCTGTCAATCGGCTGGCCCCTGACATCGTCCGCCCAATCGCGCCAGACCGCCAGCGGATCGTAGAGTTTTGGCAGGATGCCCTCGGCCGCCCAGAGGACTAGCATGGGGCAGGCGATCTTGCGCTGGCCGAAATCCGCCACATCCAACTCGCAGTCGATCCCTGCCCCCGCCCGGTAATCCTCGCAGATGGCGTGCACGGTCGCGGGATCGCTGAAGGCGCGCCAGTAGTCCGCAATGGCTTCGGGATCAAAGAAGGCGGGCGGTTCCGCTGCGGCCGGCCAGTTGCGCTGGAAGAACCATTCCGGGTCGCCGGCGATCAGCTTCTCCGGCAAGGGATAAGGCTGCGGCAGGAAGAACCAGTGCCAGTAGCCCATGGCGAAGCGCATCTCGGTGCGGCGGTAGTGCTCCAGCGTCGGCAGGATGTCGAGGACGGCGAGCTTTTCGACCGCCTCCGGATGATCGAGGGCCATGCGGTAGGCGCAGCGCCCGCCGCGGTCATGCCCGGCGACCGAGAAGGACGGGAAGCCAAAGTGCCGCATGAGCGCGACCTGGTCGCGGGCCATGGCACGCTTGGAATAGGGCTCGTGGTCGGGCGTCGTCTCCGGCTTGGAGCTTTCGCCGTAGCCGCGGAGATCGGCGGCGACCACGGTGAAGGTCTTGGCGAGCTCCGGCGTGATCCGATGCCACATGACATGGGTCTGCGGATTGCCGTGGAGGAGCAAGAGGCCGGGCCCATTGCCGCCGATGCGGGCGCGGATCGTCGCCTCGCCGGTCTCGACATTGTGGAGCCGGAAGCCCTCAAACATCGCTGCTCGGCCTCCCGTTCGAGCGCCGAGCGGCGCAGGCGGGAGCCGCGCCGAGCCCCGCCGCATGCAGCGCGCCGGCCTGCCGGGCCGTGAGCCGGGCCCGGTCGAAACCCTCGATTTCCGCGTTGAACAGGCGGTGGAAGTTCATTTCCGCCTTGAGATGCAGGAACACGGCGCCGAGGCCGATCGCCGCGCGGTCCATGAAGACGAATTCGCGCGGGACTTTCACCGGCCCCATGCGCTTCAGCGCCTGATGCACCTGAAAGGCCTGCCGGCGGCCGTATTCCGCCGGCGAGACGCCGTCGGCGACCGAGCGCACGCGGTCTTCCAGGAGGGGGCCGTAGATGAAGCGCGCCCAGATGTTCAGCGTATCGATCAGCTCCTTGGTCAGGCCGCGGAAGCCCCAGCTCTCGTAAGCGCCGACGACGCGCTCGCGGTCGTCCGTCTGCAGGCCGCGATAAAGCTCGATAACGCCGTCCACGAAGATCGGCGGGAAGATGCGGATGCAGCCGTAATCCAGGAGGTTGATGCCGGCCGGCCGGCCTTCCGTCTCGAACACCGTGTAATTGCCGAGATGCGGGTCGCCGTGGATCACCGCGTAATGGCTGAACGGACGCCACCAGGCCTTGAACATGGCTTCGGCGATGCGGTTGCGCTCGTCGAGCGGGTGGTCCTTGTAGGCGAGCAGTTTTTGGCCTTCCAGCCAGCTCATGGTAAGCAGGCGCCGCGTCGACAGATCGCCTTCCACGTCCGGCACGCGGATCAACTCCTCCCCGCCGAGGATGTGCCGGTAGAGCGCGACGTGGCGCGCCTCGCGGTGGTAGTCGAGTTCCTCGCGGACGCGCTCGGATAGCTCCTCGATGATCTCGCTCGTATCGATCGCCGGGTCCATGCGGCGGTGGATGGAGAAGATGACGCGGAGCTGCCGGAGATCGGCTTCCACGGCGCTCGCCATTTCCGGGTATTGGAGCTTGCAGGCGAGCGCCGCGCCGGCCTTTGTCGTCGCCCGGTGCACCTGGCCGAGGGAAGCCGCCGCCGCCGGGTTGCGCTCGAACGAGCCGAAGCGGTCGAGCCATCCGGCGCCGAGCTCCGCCACCATGCGCCGCTTCACGAACGCCCAGCCCATCGGCGGCGCATCGGCCTGCAGCTGCGCCAGCTCGATCGCATATTCCGGCGGGACCGCGTCGGGGATGGTCGCCAGGAGCTGCGCGACCTTCATCAGCGGGCCCTTGAGCCCGCCCAGCGTGCGGGCCAGCTCCGCCGCGTTGGCGGCACGGTCGACGTCGCGCCCGAGCGCGCGCGAGCCGATCATCTTCGCGGCGAGGCCGCCTACGCCGGCGCCCACCCGCGCATAGCGGGTCAGCCGCCCGCTCAGCCGATTGGCTTCTTCGTCGCGTTCTGAAGTCATAAGCCATCTACTTGGGTCTCGTGGCCGCTAAAGCAACCGAGACCACGCCCGCTGCGTTGAAGGCCAGTTCATCGGACGCCTCGCACAGGCGGGCTCTCACCTGCACTGGGTTTACGAGGCTTGTGGCGGCCGGGATCGGGAAGGAGCAGCAGCTTTGGCCGCCAACGCAGCACTGCCCCCACCTGGGCCCGGCCGAATTGAGTTCGGGCCACAGCCGGCGTCCTCGCCGCTGTTCACGACAGTCATCATCGTGGTGGTGATCGCCAGCCTTTATTTCGGGCGCGATGTCTTCGTCCCTATCGCCCTGTCGATCCTCCTGAGCTTCGCGCTGGCGCCGCCGGTCCGCTGGATGCGCCGGATCCGCATCCCGCGTATTCCAGCGGTGCTCCTGGTCGTCATGCTCGCCTTCGCCGCGATCGCGGCATTCGCGACGGTCGTCGCCTGGCAGGTCGGCGACCTTGCTCAGGGGCTGCCGCGCTATCAGAGGAACATCGAGGCCAAGATCGAGTCCTTCCAGGCGGGACCTCCCGGCGGCGCCCTGTTCGGGCGCGCCAGCAAGATGCTGGAAGACCTCGGCCGCAAGATCGAGGAGGAGCAGGAGCCGGAGGCTGAACAGGCGGGCGCGGCTTCCGGCGAAGAGGCGCCGCCGATCCCGGTGGAGATTCACGAGCCGCCGCCCAGCGCGATGGAGACGTTGCAGACGATCCTCCTGCCGCTGATAAGCCCGCTCGCCACCGCCGGCATCGTGATCGTCTTCGTCATCTTCATGCTGTTGAAGCGCGAGGACCTTCGCGACCGGCTGATCCGGCTGTTCGGTTCGCATGACCTTTCACGCACGACGGAGGCGCTGACCGACGCCGCGCACCGGGTCGGCACGTATCTCCTCATGCAGCTCGTCGTGAACGCGACCTACGGCCTTCCGGTCGCGATCGGACTTTGGTTCATCGGGGTGCCGAATCCGCTGCTTTGGGGCATGCTGGCCACGGTGCTGCGGTTCGTGCCCTATATCGGGCCGATCGTATCCGCCTTCTTTCCGCTGGCGCTGGCCATCGCGGTCGACCCCGGCTGGACGACGTTCCTGTGGGTGGCGGCGCTGCTCGTCATCATCGAGCTCATCAGCAACAATGTCGTCGAGCCCTGGCTCTACGGAGCCAGCACCGGCCTCTCGCCTGTCGCGATCATCGCCGCGGCGATTTTCTGGACCTGGCTGTGGGGGCCGATCGGCCTCCTGCTCTCGACGCCGCTCACCGTGTGCCTTGTGGTGCTGGGCCAACATGTGCCGCAGCTGGCGTTCCTCGACGTTCTGTTCGGCAGCGAGCCGGTGTTGACGCCCCACGAGGCGCTCTACCAGAGGCTCCTTGTCGGCGACCCCGACGAGGCCGCGGAGCGCGCCGAGGAGTTCCTTCAGGAGCACACGCTCGCCGCCTTCTACAACGAAGTCGCCATCGCGGCGCTCGCCTTGGCCGAGCGCGATCGCAAGCGCGACGCCCTCGATGACGACCGGCGGGCCCGCGTCGTGGAAAGCACGATGCTGCTTCTGGAGAACCTGGCCGACCACAATGACGTGCAACCGGCATCAGAGGAGGAGCTGGCGGAGGGTGGCGACACGCCGTCGGAGGGCGGCGACGAGCCGGTCGAGCCGCCACTTCCCGTAGCCGACGAGATCGCGCCGCCACCCGGTCGGATCACCAGCGACCAGCTCGTGGTCTGCGCCGGCGCGCGCGGCGATCTCGACGAAGCCGCCGCCGCCATGCTGGCGCAACTGTTGACGCGCGAGGGCGGCAATGTTCGCACTCTGGCATGCGAATCGCTTCAGGGAACGCGCTTGAAGGAGCTGGAGCTCGGCGACCCCGCTGTTCTGGTCCTCTCCTACATGAACGCCGACTCGCTCGCCCATGCCCGTTTCCTGGTCCGCCGCTTGCGCCGCCGTGTGCCCCACGCCACGATCATGCTCGGTCTGTGGACCTACACGCCGGAGGACATGGCGCGGCGCGATCCGGTCGACGCCAGCGGCGCGGACCATGTCGAGACCTCGCTGGCCGATGCGGTGAACGACATCGTCGAGCGGCTCGCCGCGGGGGCGCCGGCCAACGAAGCGGACGCGACGACCAAGCCGCCGCAGCTGGCCTTGGCGTCCGGCGCGGCGCGGTAGCTCAGTCAGCCGCGAGGGCGCGGTCGACTGCCTCCGGCTCGCGATCGATGACGATCAGATAAGCGCGCGCCGCGCTGTCGGGCTTGGACCGGCGCTGCTCCCAATCGCGAAGCCTGCTCACATTGAGCCCGTAGCACGAGGCGAACCGGGTCTGAGACATGCGTTTGCGCTGGCGAATGCGCTTCACATCGACCTCCGGCGGCACATGAAGCACATAGGTTGCGGGATCGGCCTCGCCACGTGCAATTGCGATGGCTTCCTTTGCCGCCTGAATCAGCCGATCGCCAGCCTCAGTCATGATCGTTTCTCCTGAGTTCTTGGGCCTTCCGACGCGCGCTCTCCCGCCAAGCATTGGCAACTTCGGCGAGGATCTCCCTGAGCGTGCTCCGCTCGGCTTTGGTGAGGTTCGTTTTGTCCCCCTTGCTGTAGATGTCTAGGAGGAAAACCGGAACGTCCTTGCCGCAATAATAGGTCACGATCCGATATCCGCCGCTCTTGCCTTTTCCGCGTCCCGCCGCGCGCAGCTTGCGCGCACCGCCCGTTCCCTCCATGAGCGCGCCGTCATCCGGCGCCATCGAGAGGTGATCGACCACAGCCTTCATCTCCGCATCATTCATTCCCGCAGCTTTGGCGGCGCGGAGATACATCGGAGTTTCGATTACCGAATGCACGGGCTCTTTATAAGGAATTTCGGTATAGCCGACAAGGGGGCCAAGTGTTCTGTGCCTCACGCAAATTGGGCGACAGCTGCGACATGCGACAGAAAAAGCTCGGCGGCTTACGCCCCCTCCAGCGCCTCCAGCTCGGTGATCAGGCCGTCGATCACCGAAAGGCCCATCCGCCAGAAGCCGGGATCGCTGGCGTCCAGCCCGAACGGTGCCAGCAGCTCCCCGTGCCGCTTGGTGCCGCCGGCCCTGAGCATGGCGAAATACTTGTCCTGGAAGCCGCTCTCCGACCGTTCGTAGACGGCGTAGAGCGAGTTCACCAGGCAGTCGCCGAAGGCATAGGCGTAGACGTAGAAAGGCGAGTGGATGAAATGCGGGATGTAGGTCCAGAAGGTCTCGTAGCCGGAGCCGAGCCGGATCGCCGGGCCGAGGCTCTCGCCTTGCACCTTGAGCCAGATCTCGCCGAGCCGGTCCGCCGTGAGCTCGCCGGCCTTCCGCTCCAGATGAACTTCACGCTCGAATGAGTAGAACGCGATCTGGCGGACCACCGTGTTGATCATGTCCTCGACCTTGCCGGCCAGCATGATCTTGCGCTCTCTTGGATTCTCGGCGCGTTCCAGCATGGAGCGGAAGGTCAGCATCTCGCCGAACACGCTCGCCGTCTCCGCCAA
>JACCSN010000838.1 GCA_013812985.1 Hyphomicrobiales bacterium
AGATGGGTTTCCGCATAGGCCGCAAGCATGCCGCCAGGCTGCGCGCCATCGCCCGGTCGCTGGCATTCATCATTCCCTGGATCGCAAGCGTCTTCGCGCTGTTCGCGGCAGGGCCCGCCGGGGCGGCATCGCTGCTCATCGCCGCGCTCGCCGCGAGCCTTGGCGTCACGATCGAACGCTGGCTCTTCTTCGCCGAAGCCAGGCACACGGTGACCCTCTATTACGGCCGCGACGACGCCGATGCGGGCGCGTCGAGCCGGGCTTAGACGTGATCCTGGCCACTTATCAGGGCCAGGCACAACCGGCGCGAATATATCCACCGATTTGGATGCGTCTTAAGATTGCGACAGAGGCCGAACTCAGTACTAATTCTCGTCGGAGTCGCGGCGGAAAAGATCGTACTAAAGGCTGCGGCTGTGGGCACGAGCTTGAGTGACCTTGGCCATGCAATCCGCAACATCGAGGACGAGGACACACGGCGTGCAGCCTTATGGTCGTTGCTGAACTAATGATACGCGTCCATGAAGACATAACTTTGCCGATTACCCGGCTTTATCCAGATCTCCGCCGCGATGAATAGATTGAGTAATCGATCTAAGCCGAATGGGTATCTCTTACCCCAACGGCAATCGCGACTGGCGCTCGTTCGACAATGACGGGCGGATCGTCGGGCACGGGGTGAAGCGGGGGTCGGCCGACCGGCTGTCCAAGGTTCTGGAAAACCCCGACGGGATCAATCTCGGAACGATCCGCGACGGCATCGATCCGACGCGCGCCGAAACGTTCTGGTATACGCCCGCCAACCGCCTGCAGAACACGACCGCGCCGTGGGGCGAGCTGGATTTCTACACCGACGGGGTCGGCAACCGCGCCTATCGGGAGCAGACGACGCCCGGCGGGGCGACGACGACGGACAGCTACCTCCTGGCGCCCGGCACCGACCGCATCGCCAGCGTCGCCAACGGCGGCTCGCCGTCGCGCTCCTTCACCTATGACGGCGCGGGCAACATGTCTCCGACACGAAAAGCGGGGTCGCGACCACGTACAGCTACGACCAGGCCGGCCGGCTGGCCGGGGTGAATGTCGGCGGCTCCGGCCGCGGGCCGTATCTCTACAACGCCTTCGGCCAGCTCAGCTCGCGCACCATGACGGCCGGCGTGCCGGCGAGCACGGTGCATCTGATCTGGGACGGGGACGGCAACCTCATCGCCGAGGCCGACGCCCAGACCGGCGCGACGATACAGGAATATGTGTGGCTTCAGGGCCGCCCGGTCGCCGTCTTCGCCGACGTTGACACCGGCAACCCGGTTGCCTGGCACGTCCATGTCGACCACCTCGACCAGCCGGTGATGATGACCGACGCGGCCTCCACTGTGGTGTGGCGGGCGAGCTACCTGCCCTTCGGCGAGGTCCGCACCATCACCGGCCCCGCCGCGCTGGACTAACGCTTCCCCGGCCAGTGGTTCATGCTGGAGACGGGGCTGCACTTCAATTGGCACCGCTGGTACGACGCGACAACGGGGCGCTACACGCAGCCTGACCCGCTGGGGCTGGAAGCCGGCGCCAGCCGCTATGCGTATGCGCTCAACTCGCCGCTGATGTATGTGGACTCGACAGGAGAAAGCGCTGCAGGCGTTGTCGGGGGCTTTATAGGCGCGGACATCAGCATTCCTGACCCGTCCGACGCTGCTTGGCCCAAATGGGCCACCTACGGCGCGGCAATGTGTGTGGCCGTCGGCGTCGATTATTTCGGCGAACAGATCATGCAAATGGGCAAGAAAAGTGATAAGGAAAAGTCTACTCGCCGCCCTAGTTGGGCTGAGGGTGAGAAGACGTTACCAGGTGAGAGTGGACGGGAGTTCGGTGACCGTCTTATGGACAAGAAATATGGCAACGGGTAACTACAACAAGGGTCCTGGCAGTGAGCATAATCAGCTCAAGAAGTACGGAGACAGAAGCCGGTAATAGGAGCTGTTATGACGGACGTCTGGATCATCCACCACGTGCGCGAGCTTGAAGAGGAAAATGACGATGTCTTGCTTATCGGAATTTACTCCAGCTTTCAGAAGGCCGAGGCGGCAGTTTCAAAGCTGAAGGCCGCTCCAGGATTTCGAGAACACCCGGAGGAATTTCAGATAGAGAAATATACGCTGGACGAGGCCCACTGGAATGAAGGTTTCATAACGGTCGAGCTCTCCCATTACCGTGAGTGTGCATATGATCTGGGACGGGGACGGCAACTTGCTCGCCGAGACGAACGCCCAGACCGGCGCGACGATGCGGGAATATGTGTGGCTCGAGGGCAGCCCGGTCGCCGTCTTCGCGGACGTGGACACCGGCAACCGCTTGCCACAAATCAGCCCCGCTCTGCCCGCACCTGAACGGGCGGGCTGGCCGCGCTGCGCGGCAACTGACTCGGGAGCGAATGCGTACGCTCCGCGAGTTCGCGAACATGCACCTGCCGGAGCACTCCATGCCATTGGATGCCGAAACAATCTCGACCTTGACGGGCGTCTCGACGGCGACGGTCACCACCGTCCTCCTGAAGAAGGGCCTGCGCAACGTCTGGATGCGCGGGACGCGGCCGTTGCGCGACGGCGAGGCGCGGGTGGTCGGCCGCGCTTTCACGCTCCGCTTCGTTCCGGCGCGGGAGGACCTGGCCACCCCGCAATCGTGGTCATCGCCTATTTCGACACGGGCCGCGATCGAGGCCATGCCGGAGGGCGCTGTCGTCGTCGTCGATGCGATGGGCGTGACCGATACCGGCATCTTCGGCGACATTCTCTGCGCCCGCATGCGGAACAAGGCCGTCGCGGCCCTGGTGACCGACGGCGTGATTCGTGACCTCGCCGGCGTTCTCGGGACAGGCCTGCCGGTCTGGTGCCGGGGCGCGGCCGCGCCGCCCTCGGTCGCCGGGTTGACCTTTGTGGCGTGGCAGCAACCGATCGGATGCGGTGGGGTCGCCGTGTTCCCGGACGACGTGATCGTCGCCGACGGCGACGGCGCGGTGGCGATCCCCGCCGCCCTGCTTGAAGCGGTTCTGGACGAGGCGCCGGAACAGGAGCGGATGGAAGGCTGGATCATGGACGAAGTGAGCAGGGGGGCGAAGCTGCCGGGGCTCTATCCGATGAATTCGGAAACCAGGGCGCGCTACGAAGCCGCCAAGACGCGCTGAGCCAGCCAGCCTGTCGACAGCATCAGGAGAACCGATGTCTTTCAACGAGAAGGCCGCGGGCGTCTATGCGATCGCGGCGACCCCGTTTCACCCGGACGGGCGCGTCGATAGCGCCTCGGTGGATCGCCTCACGGATTTCTACCTCGGCTGCGGCGTCGCCGGGCTGACGATCCTCGGCATCATGGGCGAGGCGCCGAAGCTCGATGGGGACGAATCCGTCGCGATTGTCCGCCAGGTCGTCAACCGGACTGGGTCCATACCGGTAGTGGTCGGGGTTTCCGCGCCGGGATTCGCCGCCATGCGGGCGCTCGCCCAAAGCTCCATGGAGGCCGGCGCCGCCGGCGTCATGATCGCGCCGCCGCCGTCGCTCAGGACCGACGATCAGATCGTCGGGTACTACCGCCAGGCCTGCGAGGCGATTGGCGCCGACATCCCGTTCGTCATCCAGGATTACCCGCTCACTCTCAGCGTGATCATGACACCGGATGTCATCCGCCGGATCGTGACCGAGAATTCCTCCTGCGTGATGCTGAAGCACGAGGACTGGCCGGGGCTGGAGAAGATTTCTGCGCTCCGCAAGTTCCAGGCGGAGGGAACGCTGCGGCCGATCTCGATCCTCTGCGGCAATGGCGGGCTGTTCCTCGATTTCGAGATGGAGCGCGGGGCAGACGGGGCCATGACCGGTTACGCCTTCCCCGACATGCTGGTCGACGTGGTGAACGTTTCTAGAGCCGGCGCGCGCGACGAGGCGCACGATCTTTTCGACGCGCACCTTCCCCTGATCCGTTACGAGCAGCAGCAGGGCATCGGGCTTGCCGTCCGCAAATATGTCCTCCGGAAGCGCGGCGCGATCGCCTCCGATGCGCAGCGGACGCCGGCGGCACGTCTTTCGGCGGCGGCTCGGGCGGAAGTGGATTATCTGCTCTCCCGCGTGGCCCGGAACGACGCCCGGGCCGATCTCGGCCTGCCGACGGCTGCCGAATAGACGACTACCGGGCGGCAGGCACCCAACGCAGGAGGCGCTCACCGGATTGCGGAAGCACATCCATCCGGCGGCCAGCAGCGTCGCCAAGCGTACGTCACCGGCATACAG
>JACCSN010000841.1 GCA_013812985.1 Hyphomicrobiales bacterium
GAGTCCATCCCGGTAGAAGGCATGCTCCAGATGCTCCAAGGTCAGGGCAAAGTTGAGCACATCAGCCGGGGTCTCCAACGTCGTTTGTCGCACCATGATCGTCTTGCTCCTTCTGGGTGTCGTCTGCGGTGGGTCAGGATCGGGTCGCCCCCTTAGGCGAGGAACGGTCCGGCGATCTCCAAGACCTCATCCGGGGTCAGCGGCATCTCAAAGGAGGCCGGGAAGGGGACCTCCCCGGTGATCAGGTTGAGATAGCTGGCATGGCGGGCTTCGACCGCCACGATCCCGCCGGCCACGGTCAAGAGCATCGGATCCTCGATCGAGCTGGCCGCGCCGTCATAGGCGGACACGCCGGTATTCTCCAGGGCCGCCGCCGTCATCAGGAAGGCATCGGCATCGGCGTAGGCATCATCAAAGAGATAGCTCGCCTCCGCCACCGGCTCGCCACCAAGCGAGACGATCGTGTCGGTCAGGGCCGCGACGTGGGCCGCCTCATGAGCACCGATCGCCGTCAGTTGCTCGTTGACATTGAAGCCGAAGCCGTCGGTGCCGAGATCGAAGAGATCGACCCCATCGCGGTAGAAGGCGTTCTCCAGATGCTCCAAGGTCAGGGCGTAGTTGAGCACGTCCAAGGGATCGTCAAAGGCGGGCTCACTCCCGGCGGCCGCCTCCGGCGTGCTGTCGTCTTGGGCGCGGGCATGCCAGGGGGTCACCCCGAGGCTGAGCAGCAGGGCGCTCCCCCCGGCGAGTCCCGCGGTGCGGCCGACTAGCCGTCGCCGGCTCAGCCGCTGCCGGCTTCCCATCGCTATCATCCGCGCCATCTGCTCGTCCATTCTTCGGTTCCCTCCCGTGTCTGCGAATTAAGTCCAACCGGCACTCGTTGCCGGCCGGTGACGTTAGGTACAACGGAGCCAAGGCGCATTTGGATCATTCCGGTGACGAACAGGAACAGCCCGCGCCACCCGCCCGGCTCATTTGCTGCCCGACTGGCACGCGTGACGGCGACCCTCAACGTCGTATCGGCACGGTGCAACGAGGCTCCCGGCTAACGCGGCGTGCAGAGTGGCGCGGAGCGCCTCCACCGTCGTAGGGGCGCTGCTTGCTGCGCCCACGAGGGCAACCCCGCGTCGCGATCCCGGTGGACAACTCCTCTGCACATCGCTGTAGATCGCGACTACGCGAGACGCCTCACTCACCGCGAGGGGGCGGCACGACCGTTGTGGCGCTCCGCGCCACGGGCGCGGCAAGCAGGCGGGCGCGGCCAGCCGCGGGCGAGAGCCGCGCCCCTACGATTCAGGTCGTGGTGCCAGCGCTTCGGCGTATCGGCCTCGGCGGTTTGCGGAGGGGCTTGGACCAGGCGGCCGCGGGCCACCAGGGGCGATGCGGGTGGCGGATCGTCGGCCGTGGCTCGTCAGTGTGGTGGCGGTTGAACGAGTTGCTGTCGATCAGTCGGGGAGGATGGGGGCGACGAAGATGGGGTTGCTGGTCGGTTTCGGCATACCGACCGGACCCGGCTCGGCCGTGATCGCCAGCATCTGATACTGGTCGGGGTCGGCGGCGACGGCACTGCGCGCCGTGGCTGGGTCAAAGACGCCGAAGGGTTGCGGCGTATCTCCCTCGAAGAGCCAGAGCTGGTAGACCTCGCCGGGGTCGAGCGGCGGCGCGTTCTCGAGGGTGACGACGACGACGCCGCTCTCCGGCATATAGGACATCCGCGCAACGGCTCCGGTGCCGACTTGATCGGGTTGCAGGGCGATCGTCTGCACCGTTTCGCGGCGGTCCAGCTCGTCGCGCAATTGCAGGTTCCAGGCAAGCATCCCGAGCGAGACCGCGAGCAGCATGGCAGCGGCCACCGCCCACGGTGCGACGCGCTGCCGCCATGGGGTGATGGTGGTGACAATCGGTGCCGGTGGCTGATCGCCGTGGCGCGATGCCGCGGCGGGGGTCGCCACTCCCGGATCGCCGCTCGCCGAACTCTCGATCGCGGCTTGCAGGCGATCGCGCAGCGCGGGCGGGGGAGTGAGCGCATCGAGTGATAATGGCAA
>JACCSN010000063.1 GCA_013812985.1 Hyphomicrobiales bacterium
GGTTCGTGATGCACGAGTCCTTGGCCATCACGCTCTACCTGGCCAGGAAACATGGAGGGCCTTTGGCACCCAATAGCCTGGAAGAGGAGAGCCTAATGGACATGTGGGCGCTTTGGGCTGCCACAGCGTGCGAACCACATACCGTCCAGATCATCTTCCATCGCGTGGATTATCCCGAACACAAACGAGACCCGGCGGTAGTTGATGCTGCAATTGCCGCGCTGAAAAAGCCACTGGCGGTCCTGGAGGCGAGCCTGGGTGAAAGCGGAGGGTCCTTGGTCGGCGGGCGCTTCACCGTCGCTGACATCAACACGGCAGAGGTGCTCCGGTATGCACAACCCGCGCCCGAGCTACTGGAGCAGTATCCGCAGGTGACCGCCTGGCTTGCCGCTTGTCAGGCGCGGCCTGCCTTCCAGCAGATGATGGCGCGGCGTACCGCCGAACCTGAGGCTAGGACCGATGACTTGAAACCCGCTACTGTCGTCCCCAACAAGCCGCGTTCCACGTTTGATGTAAACGTGCTGAGCGTAGACCAACTGGGTTGAGGGAACTCGCGATGCAAGCCGATGCTGACGGAGAGGACACGCGGGCCATCCACGCATTGATCGCTCGGCAGTTCGCCAGCCTGAATTGGTCACCAGAGGCCTCGGCCGACTGGGACGCATTCGCGGCCGACTTCCATCGCGAGGCGACGCTCTATCCCGCTGCCCGCCCCGCGAAAGCTCAAACGGTCGAGGCGTTTGTTGAGCGGATGAAAGGGTTGGAAACCAAGCTACGGTCGTTTCACGAAACCGTCCTGGGCACTGAGGTCCACGTTTTCGGAAATGTCGCTGTCGCAATTGCCGGCTGTGAGATCGTCGAAAACACCTCACATGTGAACCGCGGCGTTGAGATGATGCTGCTTGTGAAGGACGAGGGGGCGTGGAAGATCGTATCGCAGGCTTGGGATACCGAGAGCCCGTCTCAACCAATCCCCGCGCACCTTGCAGCTAGTTAGGAGAGACCATGGGTGATGAGCTTTCTGGCCCGGACGTTCTTGAATGGCTGGGTGTCCGCTACAAAACGATTCTTCCCGCCTCAGAGACGGGGGGCGGGATGTCCATTGTGGACAGCCTCAGCCCAGCCGGGAGTGGTCCGCCCCGGCGCCGTCTGCCTCCTGGAACTGCAGCTCCGGCGCGGCTTTCGTCAGATCGGCGTCCGGAGCGCCGTTTTCCGCTTGCGAATGGCCGAAGAGCAGGCTTGAGGTCACAGAGACTGCCAGCAAGGCCAAGCTCAAGACGACGAGCGGGCCGTAGCTACCGCCTGAGACTGTCCTTGCGCCAGTCAGGAATCCTGCCCTCATCCCCGCAACCTCGCGATCAGCGGAAGGATGGTCTCGTCAAGCGCCTGTTTCGTCACCGGGCCAATATGCTTGTGCGCGATAATGCCGTCCTTATCGACGATGAAGGTCTCCGGCACGCCGTAGACCCCCCAATCGATCGCCACGCGGCCATCCATATCGGCGCCCGTGCGCGTGTAGGGATCGCCCAGGCTGTCCAGCCACTCCGCTGCATCGTTCGGCCTATCTTTGTAATTAAGACCATGGATCGGGACGCCGCCGCTCTGCCTGAGCTTCATGAACAGCGGATGCTCCTCGCGGCAGGCGACGCACCAGGAGGCGAAGACATTGACGAGCGAAACTTCACCCCTCAGGTCGCCGCGGGAAAGGCCGAGCGCCCGCCCCTGAACCGGAGGCAGATCAAACTCGGGAACGGGTTTCCCGATGAGCGCAGAAGGGATCTGCGATGGATCGCGCCCGAGACTCACGGCAAAAGCACCGGCCATGCCTGCGAACACGCCGACGGGCAGCATGTATACAAACCGCCGCCGTCCGATGTCGATCCGATGTCGTACTGCGCCGTGATGGGCGGAATGCAATCCGGCTCGGCTGTTAGCCGGATTAGCGGAGCCGGCGTCCAGCATGAGCTCGGAATCGCTCACAGCCGCAGCCGATGCGCCGAGGGGCGCATTGCGCGCTGGTATGAAAATTCTCATCCCCGTCCCCGAGATGCTCAAGGATGCCAACGCTCACCCGCAATGCAGGGCCGTTGGGCTGGCAGGTCCAGAATCCACCTGGACGTTGACTACAGATGAGCGTCCGAGCGCGGACGCCGTCTGTCAGGCGAGGATAGTCGGTCTGGGAGGGTAGGGATCGGGTCGGCTCTGCGTGCCGCTTAAGGACTGTTCGAGAGGAGATTCGTAGCCGGCCCGCCGCAGTGATAAGCGGACCGCGTCCTGGGAAGCAAGAGCCGGGACGCTCATGCAGGTCGGCAGGCAATTCTGCATCATGCCCGGCTCGTCCGCGCAAGGCGAGCGGTCCTCAGTCGCGGCATCCATTTCGAGCATGGCAGTGTGCATCTCGCCCGACATGGCCCTCGGCTGCTCTGGAGCGGGCCCAAGGAGGGCAAGCGAGGGCGTCCCGAACCCAAGGGCAAGGACGACCACAAGAGTCAGAAGGCGAGCGAGCTTCTGCATTGCAATCCTATGATAGGGTCCGACATGCCCCATGCCAAGCGCCGTTACTGGGTCAGTTTGACACTGTTGCAGGCGCTGGAGACCTGCCTCATCCGGTTTGAGCACTTGACATTCCCCGGTTGGAAGGCATCCAAGCTCCTGAATGCTCGTCCTGACGAACAGGCGGAGCTCGATCGGCTCAGCAAGGAGAAACCTGCAGCCTCTCAGTCATTTCGATCTGTGCTCCGCGGTCCGCCAAAAGCATGTTGCGGCATTAAATTCCGCCGCGTGAAAAGCGGAGGCTTCGAGTCCCGTCGGGTCGCCGCCGAAGCGCCCAAGGGAGGCCGCGCAGTCGAAGAAGCCCTGTGCCGGCAGGCCGCCGCCCGCCTTGCGGATGACCAGAGCGGCAATAAAGGGCCGGTCCGTAGCCGCGTCCTCCCGCATCAGCTGTTCAAGCGACTCTGTCAGCTGATGGATCGTGTTCGGCGGCGTTAGCCCCAGCGACTTCGCCAGAGCCTGATAGGTTATCGGGATCGACTTCTTGGCGATGTCCTGAAGGTGCTTCCGCACGCGCACTGGGAGTGCATTGGGCGCCGCCGGCCCGCTGTCTGGCCAGTCGGCGGAATTCATCGCTTTGGCGGTCATGTCCATTCCCTAATATCGAGCAGAACGTAGCGTGTCCGTTTGAGACTTGACGATGCTGACGCCTCTTGGCGCGGTCGCGCCAAAGAGGGAGGTAGGACCCTGGCTCCTGCATGACGCTAAGGTGGAGTGTGAAGAACGAGTACGGCGGCGTTATGACGGATTCCTGCAGCAAGGGCGTCAGAGGCCGCGAGGTCAGCCTCGGCGACCTTCGCCTCGCCGCCTCGGCCACGCGGCGCCCTTTCGGTGATCTCGTTGGTCTCGTCGATGGTAATTCTCGCCGCTGCGGTCGCGGATTCTCGGAAGCTGCGCCACCGACTTTGCCGTCGGTCGCCGCGTCGGCGTCAGGATCGAGGAAGCCGAAGTGTGTCTGCCGACGTCGTGAGCGCGGGGCAGGATGTCGCTGCTGGAGCCGGCCGGGCCTGCTGGCGCCGTTCGACCGAATGCGTATCACTGGCGATGAGCGCTTCTTGGTCGCTATTAACAGGATGACGGCCTCCCGAGGGGCCGAAAGGCACTAATGGCGTATTGCCGCTTTTGCCACGAATTCGGAAACGCAACTTGAGGTCTTGAAACCTACACCGACCGGAACGACCATACTGCTGTTTCAGGATCACACTCGAGCTCCGGTGTTCCGAGGAAGCACGCCTCGATCTCAGCCTCCAAAGGCGACGCCGACTTGAGCCGATCAGAAAGATCGTACACGCCCGGCAGCTTGGTCGCCACCCCGAGCCGAATCCAGCGACTCATAGCAACGGTAGCGAACTGATCCGATCGCATGCGCCGGATCTCGACGAAGCTCGCGTCGACCACACTGGACTGAATCAAGCTCGCGAACTCGAGGAGCTCTGGAGTGAGCGGGACTGTAGGACGCAGCGCCTTCGCCCGCTCCCGCGGCGAAGCGACCTGGTCGAAATTTCCCGACACCTCATATAAGTACCGCTTCCCCGGTTCGGCGTTTCTCCTGCCAGCGATCTGGATGGATGCCTTCTGAATCGCAAATGGCGCGGCAAACCTGCTCAATCCGGTCCATGATTGTCTCCTAGGTCTTGGCCACGATCTGCGCGGGCGAGGTCCTAGTTCCCGCCCGCGCAGGTTTTGACTCAATGAGCCTTCTGAGCCTGTGCCTTGTGATGCTCGCACGTCACTGCGGGATTGAAGGGCTCCCATGCCCCGTTCGGATTATCGCGGAAAGCCCAGGCATGAAGGTCGTAATGCGGCTCGAAATGGTGCGCCTCGTCTACGGGCGTGCTCGGATCGTCGGCCATGTGGCCGAAAGCACGTGCTTTGAAAGCCGGCGGCGAGTTGTTGCCGGCCTCCTTCCATGCCTTTTCGAAGACGAGATTCTCGACGCCGACCAGTTCGAGCGAGCCATCCTCCTGAGGCTCGTAAAGAAGGATTGCTGGCTTCTGAAAGTCTGTGTGCATGCCCGTCCCGGCGACCCGAGGTGTCGTGCCCGTAATGCCAAGCATGTCCGGGCGGAAGTAGTGGATGCCCATGGCCCCACGCTCCTTCGGCTGGCCTTCCATCTCAGCGGTGACGCACATACCGGCGGGATCTGGAATATAGCCCTCGGCCAAAGCGACGTTCACGTCCTTGAAGCGCTCTGCCGCGCTCCGGATCGCGCCCATCTCCTTGGCGTCATCGGAAGCCGCGTATGCCGGCAT
>JACCSN010000884.1 GCA_013812985.1 Hyphomicrobiales bacterium
TTGCAACCGTTCGTAGCAGCGGCCGGATGGCCGCGGCGATCGCGTCGCGTGGATCACGATCGTCAGGCTTGAGCGATAGCAGCGTCGTGGCGAAAAGCTCTGCTTCAACAGAGCCGATCGGCAAGACCGCGACGGCCCTGCTGCACGCCATGACCGCCATTTCCTCCGTGGCCCTGCTGGGCCGGACGCGCTGTGGCCTGAGAACGACGACCGGGCGCCGCGCCGCCATCGCTTCGGCGGTCATGCTGCGCGAATCCTCCGTTACCGCGATAGCGTCGGACTTGAAGAGATCGGCCGCGGAGCCAGGCCCGGCGGAGCGATAATCGACAAGTTGCTCAATCACTCCTTCCTGGACCAGACTGCGGAATTGCTGTGAAGCCCAACGCGGCGTTCGCCTGGATGTCGAGACGCGCCAGCGAAGCCCAAAGTCCTGTTTCGTCGCTCTCACCAGCTCAACCAAGCCGCGCCAGTCGGACGCTGCAAATCGATATTCGCTCGCGTTCCCGCCGAGGAGAAGCCCGATGCTTGCCGAGCGCAGATCTTCGATGCGGCTGAGCTCTCTTGGGCGCGGCAATTGTTCCGGATCGACCGCGCAGGGCAATGGCGTGAAAACGCTTTTCGGTTCGTGGGCGAAGCGCGGCGACTGCACGAGCATCAGGTCGAAATATTCCGGATCGAAACCGCTCAGAAAGCCGCTGTGCAGCAATTTGGTGCCGAACTGTCGCGCGATCAGCGAGCCAGCGATGAACGTCGCCCGCCCCGATGCGATTACCAGGTCGGGGCGCTCCGCAGCGGTGAGCCGAATGCCAAACAAGATGTTCAGCAGGCGCCCGCGATCATCGGCGAAAGTCCGAAACACGCGGTGGCGCAAATTGCCGCCCACCACGCGCCAGCGGCGAATGTCAATTCTGTCGATGGCAACGTCGGTCTCGTTTGCGGCGATCGCCGCGATCGCTTCGACCTGATTGCGATGCCCCGCTCGCTTGTCGCGGATCAGGAGGATGCGCAAACCGCTAGCTGTCAGCGCGGCAGAGGACCGAGCGCCGCTGGTGATCCTGCGCGGCCCTCGTTTTCATGCCCGCCACCAATTCGAGATGGAGCGTCGGCGCGATCGCGGCAGCGATGAGATCGCGTGGGTCCTGGGGCGAGATCGGCAAGGAGGTGAGGATGCGGGCGAACTGCTCGGGCGTTGCCGTTGCAATCGGCAGGACGGCCAAGCCGCCTCCGGCGGCCGTTGCGGCGACCCGCTCCGTCCCGAGGCCGAACGCGACCGATTCGGGCCGCATCGCGATGACCGGACGGCGCGCCGCCATTGCTTCCGCCATCATGCTCCTGGAATCTTCTGTCACAATGATCGCATCGGCTGCGAAAAGATCATCAGCGGAACCTGGGCCCGACTTATGGAAATCGATGAAACGTTCCAGCTGCCCATCCAGCGCCAGCTGCTCAAAGAGCCGCGAAGCAAACTCGGGAGTGCGTAGAGAGTTGGACACGCTCCAGCGCAGATCGTACCTTTGCCTGGTCTGGAGGACGAGCCTGGCGAGAGACTCCCACTCCATCTCCCGATATTCATACCCGGACGCCCTTCCGCCAACCAGCAAGCTAAGCCGCGCACCGGCCAGATCGGCTTCGGTCCGAATGGGCTTCCGCGAGGGCAGCCGGTCCGGGTCGACCTTGCATGGGATCGGGGTGAACCTGCATTTGGGATCGCCGGCCATCAAAGGCGACGGCGCCAGCATCAGGGCGATCGAGTGCCGGTCGTGATCCTTGGGCAGGCCGGAGAGGATGAACTTCGCTCCGGTGAGGCGGCTGATGAGAATGCCGGCGGCAATGGTCGAATCGCCCGATCCGATCACCACGTCGGGCGCTCCGACAGCCGCCGGGTCGATGCCGTAGAGCCTCGTCAACCAGTATCCCGGGGCGTGCCGAAAGCGCTTGGTTACGAAGCTGCGCACCCAACGGGACGCAAATCGTTGCCGCCTGACCTCTATCCGGCGAACCTCGACATCCGTCAGGCGCGCAATGCAGAGGGCGAGCCCTTCCACCTGGTTGAAATGACCCGGCCTCTTGTCGCGCAGCAGCAACAGATGCAACAAGGTTCTCCGAAGACGCTGAACACGACTGCTCTTAGCATTGCGGGTCCACTCCGTCGAGCCAAGTCGAGGGTGTTGCCGGGCGCGGATTTCCGCTGAGTATGGCGCGCCGACTCCCCTGAAAGCCTAAATGGATCAAAAATGGGCGCGAAGAACATCGGCAGTCTCGTGCGTCGGGTTAGAAGGCGGTTTGCCGGCCTGAAGCCCCTGACAATTCCGCAAGCCGGGAACGACGGGACAACGCATAGGTTGGGGGTTGCCAATTTCCACGTGGAAGACGGTCTTGTTTGGCCGATCGCCGACGAACCTGGCCCCCGCGGAAAGCGCCGGAGAACCGCCGATCTGCGACTGGCGCTCGGTCATTGCCGCGACAAGCGGTCCGTCGTTCAGGCTGGCGGCCATTGCGGAGTCTGGCCG
>JACCSN010000901.1 GCA_013812985.1 Hyphomicrobiales bacterium
GCCGCATCGGGTAGAAGCACGAAGACCCGGAGCGGGGACGGAGCAAGCGACCAAGAATCCGCGCGGGGCGCGCCCGAAGCGCCTGAACGCCGTCTGATCGCGATCGTCAGGTCGCAACCCAAGGCGCTGCGAAGCGCGCCCCGCACCCCTCCCTTCGGGGAGGCCGTCCTCCGATCTCGGGCCGCAAGGCCGCGGGACGATGACGCGCGTCCTGCTTCCGTCATCTTGGGCCCGCCGAGGACGGAAGGGCCAACGGGGAAAGGGGCGCTCTACGCACGACCGCCGGCTCGTCACGGTTTCGGTTGTTTCCCATCCCGGCCCGCTTGTGTATGAACGCGCGGCAATCCGAGGGGCCCGGCATGAGCGCGTTCGAAGGTGTGACCGTCATCGATCATCCGCTGGTCCAGCACAAGCTGACCATCATGCGCGACGTGGAGACCTCCACGCGCGGCTTTCGCCAGCTCTTGCGCGAAACCGCGGCGCTGATCTGCTACGAGGCGACGCGCGATCTGCCGCTGGAAACCGTGCAGATCCGCACGCCGATCACCGAGATGGAGGCGAAGAAGATCGCCGGCAAGAAGCTCGTTTTCGCCTCCATCCTGCGCGCCGGCAACGGCCTGCTCGAAGGGATGCTCGACCTCGTTCCGTCCGCGCGCGTCGCCCATATCGGCATCTACCGCGACCCGGAAACGCTGCAGCCCGTCGAATATTACTTCAAGGCGCCGGAGGACCTTTCGGAGCGCACGGTGATCGCGGTGGACCCCATGCTGGCGACCGCCAATTCCTCCGTCGCCGCGGTCAATCGCCTGAAAAGCCGCGGCGCGAAGGACATCCGCTTCGTCTGCCTGCTCGCCGCCCCCGAAGGCATCAAGCGCTTCCGCGACGCGCATCCCGACGTGCCTGTGTTCACGGCCGCCATCGACAGCCACCTGAACGACCACGGCTACATCGTGCCGGGGCTCGGCGATGCAGGGGATCGGATGTACGGGACGAAGTGAGCTCCCTTGACCTCCCATGTGAGGGGAGGTCGAGAGCGGCGAAGCCGCTCCGGGAGGGGGCGTGCCGATCGCGGCATCTGCCGTCATGGCTGCATGGCCAGGCGCCTTTGGCTGAAACGGAACCAAGCTCGTCGAACAAGTCGCCGCCCACCCCCTCCCGGTCGCCGCCTCCGGCGGCGCTCGACTTCCCCTCAAGAGGGGGAGGTTACAGTAGCGGCGCGGAGCCGGCAGGTTTCCGGCGTGGGTCTCGGTCCGTCAACCGCCGGCGAGGATGCGCCGATTGAACGACGCGGCTCGACGGGACCGCCACTTCTGCAATCCAGAGAGCGGAAGTCCCAAATGGGCGGTCGCGCTATGATGGTCGCCGACGAAGGCGTGCGGAGAGCAGGGGTCAACCGACGTTGCAAGCACGGAAACTCCTTGGTCACCTGTTCGTTACCCGGCCGAACCAAACGGCCCCGTTCCGCGTAAACAGACGCGAACCGCGCTGGCCAGGATGGCAGGGGCGCTTGCAATCTCATCAAAACCGCCGTGGCCGTCCGGCCGGGCCTAAAAGGACGCATTCATGACTTTGACGAAATCGCGCGCCCTGCGGGCAGCGTCGCTTTGCGCCCTGATCGCCGCCGCGGCCTTGACCTCTCCAGCCCTGGCGCAGACGGCCGCCGAACCGGCGCAGCAAGCCCCCGCGGACGCTGCCCCCATGCCTGACGCTGCGGCAAGCGAAACGCCAATGCAGGAGCCGGCGGCCGGCGCGCCCGCGATGGAGCCGGCGGCCGAGGCCGCGCAGTCCAGCGGCGGGATGCAACAGGAGATGGCGGCCACGCCCGACAGCGGGACCATGGATCGCGCCGACGAGGACATGAAGACGGTGCTGATGAAGCTCCAGGAGCTCGGCGCCAAGCCTTTCGAGCAACTTTCGGTGGAAGAGGCGCGCAGCCAGCCGACCGCCGCCGACGCCGTGAAGGCGGTGCTGGAGGATCAGGGCAAGAGCGGCGCGCCCGAGGAGGTCGCCAACGCCCAGGATATCGCTATTCCGGGTCCGGCCGGCGACATCCCGGCGCGCGTCTACACGCCGG
>JACCSN010000957.1 GCA_013812985.1 Hyphomicrobiales bacterium
TGCCGGTCGAGCCGAGCGTTGAACCTGCGAGGCGCCGGTTCCGTCTCGCCGCTCTCCAGAGGGAAACCGGCGCGCTTCCACGCGAGCAGGCCGCCGTCAAGCACGCTGACCTTCATCGCCCCGAAGACGCGCAACGTCCACCAGACGCGCGGAGCGGAGAACAGCCCCGCGCCGTCATAGACAACGATCGTATCGGTTTCCGACAGCCCCAACGCGCCGGCCGCCGCCGCGAAGCCCGCCTCGTCCGGGAGCATATGCGGGAGGTCGGTCGCCTTGTCCGAGACGGCGTCGATGTCGAAGAAGACGGCGCCGGGAATATGCCCCTCGACGAAATCCGCTCTTGCGTCACGGTTTTGCGCCGGCAAATACCATGAGCCGTCGACGATCTTGAGGCCGGGGCTGCCCAGCCTTTCCCGCAGCCAGTCGGGTGAGACGACGAGATCGGTCATCGCTCGCCCAGCCTATCGCGCGAAAGCCAGGCGAATACGCCGGTTCTGCCGGCCCTTCTTCTCGATCTTGACGACGGCCACGGCTCCGATCTCCCCGGTCGAGCGGACATGCGTCCCGCCGCAGGGCTGCAGGTCGACCGATCCATCCTCGCCGATCGCGACGAGCCGGACGCGGCCTGTCCCGGACGGCGGCTTGACGCTCATCGTCCGCACCAGCCCCGGATTCTCCGCAAGCTCGCCATCGCTGATCCAGCGCGAGGTCACCGGATGATCGGCGGCGACGAGGCCGGAGAGCCGTTCGGTCAGCTCGTCCTTGTCAACCGCGCCGGCGTCGCTGATGTCGAAATCGAGCCGGCTTTCCTCCGCGCCGATCGAGCCGCCGGTCACCGGGAACGGGATCAGCGCGCAGAGCAGGTGAAGCGCGGTGTGCATGCGCATATGCCGATGCCGGCGGTCCCAGTCGAGCTCGGCGCGGACCGCCATGCCGGCGGCGGGAAGGCTCGCCGGCATCGGCGGCACATGGACGATTTCCGCCTTGCCTTCGCCGTAGACCGCCGCGGCGATCGGGATGGACATGCCGCCCAGGAGGACCATGCCGGTATCGCCCGGCTGCCCGCCGCTCGTCGCGTAGAAGACCGTCCGGTCCAGGATGATGCCACCGCGATCGTTGACCGACACGATCGTCGCCTCGCAGTCGCGCAAATAGGCGTCCTCACGGAAGAGCGGCTCGGTCTCGAACGGCATCAGGCGACCGCCTCGAAAGGGATCGCGGCGGCCGGCCGCTCCTCCAGCCATGCCGGGACCGGCAGGTCTTTGGAGCGGAGAAACTCGGGGTTGAACAGTCTTGACGCATAGCGGCTGCCATAGTCGCAAAGGATGGTGACGATCCTGTGCCCTGGCCCGAGCTCGCGCGCCATCCGGATCGCCCCGGCGACATTGACGCCGGACGAGCCGCCGAGCACCAGGCCTTCGTCGCGCACCAGGTCGAAAACCTGGGCGATCGATTCGGCGTCCGGGATTTCCCAGGCGACATCCACCGGCGCGCCTTCCAGGTTCGCGGTGATGCGGCCCTGGCCGATCCCTTCCGTGATGGAGGAGCCCGCCGCCTTCAGCTCGCCGTGCGCGTAGTAATTGTAAAGCGAGGCGCCGGGCACGTCGGCCAGGCCGATGCGGATGTCCGGATCGCGTTCTTTCAGGAACATGCCGACGCCGGCGAGCGTCCCCCCGGTGCCGACGGCCGAAACGAAAGCGTCGATCTTGCCCCCGGTCGCATCCCAGATCTCCGGCCCGGTCGATTCGATATGCGCCCGGCGATTGGCCACATTGTCGAACTGGTTCGCCCAGATCGCGCCACGCGGGTCGTCGCGCGCCATCCGCTCCGCCAGCCGGCCGGACAGCTTTACGTAATTGTTCGGGTTCTTGTAAGGAACGGCCGGGACCTCGATCAGCTCCGCCCCGCCGAGCCTGAGCGCCAGCTTCTTCTCGTCCGACTGCGTGTCGGGAATCACGATGACCGCGCGGTAGCCGAGCGCCTGGGCGACCAGCGTCATGCCGATGCCGGTATTTCCCGCCGTCCCCTCAACGATGGCTCCGCCCGCCTGAAGCCCGCCTAGACGCTCCGCGGCGCGCACGATCCACAAGGCGGCGCGATCCTTCACTGACTGCCCGGGATTGAGGAACTCCGCCTTACCGAGAATCTCGCACCCCGTCGCCTCCGACGCCCGGCGCAACCGGACAAGCGGCGTATGCCCGATGAGGTCGAGGACGGATGCGGCGATCGGCATGGGCTTCGGGTCCGGCGATTTGGGCGGCAAGCTATGCCGCGCGCGAACCTGCGGCAAGGCGATAGGATTTCCCCGACGGCGGGCGACGGATAAAAAGAAACCATGAAAC
>JACCSN010000532.1 GCA_013812985.1 Hyphomicrobiales bacterium
CCAGCGCCGCACAGAAGGCGACCGGCGAAGCGACAATCCCTAGATCAGGCGTGTAGACGCGGCCAAGCTCCTCCGCGTCGGCATGGACATGGACAAGCTTCTGGCGCGGCGCGGGGAACTATGCCGGCTGGGTGGGCAGGTTCTGGCCATACCGGTCCTACGGCACGCAGCTGGCGCCAACCTCCGGCTCGATGGGCTATTCGTTCCCGCCCACCGTCGCCGCCAAGCTTCTGCATCCGGACCGAACGGTCCTGTCCTTCGCGGGCGACGGATGCTTCCTCATGAACGGGCAGGAATTCGCCACCGCCGTCCAATAAGATCTCGCCATTCTCGTTGTCCTCATCGACAACGGCATGTATGGCACGATCCGCATGCATCAGGAGCGGCACTATCCGGGCCGGGTGTCCGCCACCGACCTGACAAACCCGGATTTCTCGGCCTATGCACGCGCGTTCGGCGGCTATGGCGAGCGCGTCGAGGCGGATCAGGACTTCGCGCCGGCTCTGGAACGGGCGCTTGCTTCGGGCAAGCCGGCGATCCTGCATTGCCTCACCGACCCGGAGGCGATCACGCCGACGGCCAGTTTGAGCGCGATTCGCGAACGTGCACTGGCCTCGGCCGGCTAGAAACGATCGGAAAGGACCAGAATGGAAAAGATCGCCATCGTGACCGGCGCCGGAAGCGGAATAGGCCGCTCCGTCGCTCACGCTTTGCTGGGCGCGGGCTACAAGGTCGCGCTCGCCGGCCGCCGCCGCGAGCAGCTGGAGGAGACGGCTTCGATGAGCCGGGCCGGCGGAGCGGCGCTCGCTATACCTACCGATGTGACGGATGAAGCTTCGGTCGCCGGCCTCTTCGCTCAGACGCGGGACAAATTCGGACGCTTGAACCTCCTCTTCAACAATGCCGGGACGGGCGCGCCTCCTGTGCCCTTCGAGGAGCTTTCGCTGGAGAACTGGAGGAAGGTTGTCGACACGAATCTGACCGGCGTGTTCCTCTGCGCCCGCGAGGCGGTGCGGCTGATGAAATCACAGGCGCCGCGCGGCGGGCGTATCATCAATAACGGCTCGATTTCGGCGCATGCGCCACGCCCCAACGCGGCCGCCTATACGGCCACCAAACATGCCGTCACCGGGCTCACCAGGCAGATCGCGCTCGATTGCCGCCCCTTCGATATCGTCTGCGGCCAGATCGATATCGGCAACGCGGCGACGCCGATGACCGAACGGATGAAAGGCGGCGTCCTGCAGGCCAACTTCACGCTGGCGCCCGAACCCACCATGGACGTGGAGAACGTCGCCAAGGCTGTGCTCTACATGGATTCCCTGACCCTCGACGCCAACGTGCTGTTCCTCACCGTGATGGCCAACAAGATGCCCTTCGTCGGGCGGGGGTGATCTAGGCGCTCCTCAGCTCTCGACGATCTCCGTCTCCCCAATCTCGATGCCGAAGCCGGCGAGGCCGACATATTGCCGGTGCTGGGTGGCGAGGAGCGCGATCGAGGAGACCTTGAGGTCGCGCAGGATCTGCGCGCCCAGGCCGATCTCCCGCCAGCGCTCCATGCGGATGCGCGAGCTTTGATGGCGGTCGGCGCACTCCGGCTTGTCCGCCTCGGTCGGACTCGCCAGGCTGGTGATCTTCGGGTCGCGGACATAGATGAGGACGCCGCGGCCGCTGGCCTGGAAGCGGGCGAGCGCGATGTCCAGCCAACGCTGCGATCGCGGGCTATTCAGGAGATCGCGGAGCGGCTGTTCGTGATGGATGCGGCAGGGCGCCATCTGGCCTCCGTCCACCTTGCCGAAAACCACCGCCAGGTGCTGCGTGTCGTCGAAGGGCGTGATGTAGATGTTCGCCATCGCTTCGCCGATCGGGGTGGCGACCGGAAAGCTTTCGATCCGCCTAACGAAGGATTCCGTCCGCATCCGATGCTCGATCAGATCGGCGATAGAGACGATCTTCAGCCCGTGCTCACGCGCAAAGGCGATCAGCTCCGGCAGCCGCTTCACGGTGCCGTCGTCATTGACGATCTCCGCCAGCACGCCGACCTCCTCCAGGCCGGAGAGGCGGCAGAAATCCGTGGCGGCTTCGGTATGGCCGGAGCGGATCAGGACGCCGCCGGTCTTGGAGATCAGCGGGAAAACATGGCCCGGGCGGAGAAAATCCGTGCCGATGCAATTGTTGTTGGCGAGCGCCCGCAAGGTGTTGGTGCGCTCGTCCGCGGCGATGCCGGTGGTCAGCCCCACCCGGTAATCGACGGAGACCGTGAAGGCGGTGCGCATCGGGTCGCGGTTGGTCGCCACCATGGGCGAGAGCTGCAGCCGGTCGGCGATGTCCTGGCGGAGCGGCGCGCAGATGATGCCGCTCGTATGACGGATCATGAAGGCGATCTGCTCCGGCGTCGCCTTGGACGCGGCCATGACGAGGTCGCCCTCGTTCTCCCGGTCGTCGTCATCGACCACGACGAGGAGCTCGCCCGCCGCGATCGCGGCGATCGCTTCCGAAACGCTGTTCA
>JACCSN010000994.1 GCA_013812985.1 Hyphomicrobiales bacterium
GCTTGGGGGTGAGCAATTACGGAAAATGAGGGCGACGCCAGGTCTTCGGGAGTTCAGGAGTTCCCGTAAGCTTGTCTCCGAGAGGAAGGTCGTAAAGATCTTGGTAGCTTTCACCTTGGGCGGAAACTCAAGAGGCATCAAATAACTCTCACCGCCATAAGTAAAGCCGTGACCAGAGAAAGAGAACACGACCAACGAGCCCTCCTCTATCGAATCTAGGAAGGGCAGGTAGTGAACCTGAAGGAATTCGGCCCGCGACCTAACATTCAGAACCTCTGTCACGGAAAAGCCGAGTGATCTGAGCGTCTCCGCAAGCTCTTGCGCGTCATCGTCGGCGCCCGGCAGCGGAGCCGCGTTTACATAGTCGGCGTTGCCGACGACTAAGGCGAGCCGCTTAGCAGGCGCTGCTGCAAAATATGGATTGGGATCTTGTGCGCGAGCGAGGTCAATGCTGGAAAGCGCGACAAGAAATATGAAAGCTTGGCTGAGTTTGAGAGCCCGAAAAGAAAGCCATGTTGCACCTTCTCGTCCTCAACTTACCGCAACCAAAGCGCGTGTCAATCCTTTCTTTTGCTCAGGTTCGCGAAGAAGCAACACCCGAGTTCGTCCCTACCTTGCTGGCGGATCAGCGAATCCTACCTCTTGCTTCCGACCGCATCGAAAGCATTATGGATGCCCCAGTTGTCGCAGGAGCAGTCGTCGCCCTAGTGGTGCTTGCAGGCCTAAAGGGCGTCGCTCACGCCCAGGACGGCTGGGCGGCGCTCGCCGCGCCCGGCGCGCATGCCATCATGCGCCATGCGATCGCGCCGGGGACCGGCGATCCGGACGGTTTCCGCCTCGGCGATTGCGCCACGCAGCGCAACCTGGATGAAGCCGGCCGCCGCCAAGCCGTAGCCATCGGCGAGGCGGTCGATGCAGCCGGCGTCAGGGTTACGCGGGTGCTGACGAGCCAGTGGTGCCGCACGGCGGAGACGGCGCGGCTCCTCGAGGTCGCGCCGGTGACCGAAGAGCCGTCGCTGAATTCGTTCTTCGGCGACCGCACGGACGAGCCCGCCCAGATGGCGCGGTTGCGCCAGGTTCTCGCGGCGGTCGGGGAGGATGAGAAGCTCGTCCTGATCACCCATCAGGTCAACATCACGGCTCTGACCGGCGTCAATCCGGCTTCCGGCGAGGCGATCGTGTTCACGATCGGGGCTGAAGGCGCGCCGCGGATCGTCGCGCGGATCCGCATCGACGCGCCGAACTGATGCGGGCGGCGCGGCCGGCGCTGTCTTTGGGCGGGTAATGCCTCCCTTAGGCAATCAGCTGTCGCGCTGCGGCCAAGCAGCGGCATGCGCTTGCGGCTAGAACGGCGACTTCCTGAACGCGACGGGCCGTTCCGCCGCCGGACAAAGGACGCTCCATGAAATCGCACGCCCGTGTCGTCGTCATCGGCGGAGGCGTCGTCGGCGTTTCCACGCTCTACCATCTGGCCAGGAAAGGCTGGTCGGACGTGGTGCTGGTGGAGCGCAAGGAGCTGACCTCCGGCTCCACCTGGCACGCGGCCGGCCTCCTGCCGCTCTTCAACATGAGCTATTCGGTCGGCCAGATCCACAAATACTCCGTCGCGTTCTACAAGACGCTAGAGGCGGAGACCGGCCAGAATGTCGGTTTTTCCGTCTGCTCCAACATCCGCCTCGCCCGCACGAAGGACCGCTGGGACGAGTTCATGTATTACGCGGGCGTCGCCCGGACGATCGGCGTGGAGGTGAACCTGCTCACGCCCGATGAGCTGAAGGCGATCTGGCCGCTTTGCGAGACGGACGGCGTCCTTGGCGCCATCCAGCACCCCGACGACGGCTACATCCAGCCGGCCGACCTCACCCAGGCTCTGGCGAAGGGGGCGCGCGCCCGCGGGGCGGAGATCTATCGCAACACCGCCGTCACCGGCCTGGAGCAGACCCCCTCCGGCGAATGGCTGGTCAAGACCGACAAGGGCGACATCACGGCCGAGCACGTCGTCTCGGCGACCGGCAATTTCGTCCGCCGCACCGGGGCGATGGTCGGGCTCGACATCTCCGTCATCCCGGTCGAGCACCAATATATCGTCACCGAGCCGCACCCGGCGATCCAGGAGCGCCGCCGCCAGGGGCTGCCGGAGATGGGCGTGCTGCGCGAGGCGGATTCCTCCTGGTATATGCGCGAGGAGGCGGGCGGGCTCTTGCTCGGGCCATACGAGAAGGGCGCCCCGGTCTGCTATGTGGACGGCCCCTCCGACGAGAGCGAATACGAGCTTTTCCAGGAGGACCTGGAGCGGCTGATGCCGCATATCGAGACCGCCATCGCCCGCGTGCCCGCCTTCGGCGAGGTCGGCATCAAGAAGGTCTATAACGGCGCCATCGCCTACACGCCGGACGGCTCGCCGATCATCGGCCCGGCCTGGGACCTGAAGAATTTTTGGCTGAACGAGGGCCATTCCTTCGGCGTCACCGCCGCCGGCGGGGCGGGCTGGCAGCTCGCCGAATGGATCGTCGAGGGCGAGCCCTCCATCGACATGCTGGGCGTCGACCCGCGCCGCTTCGGCCCCTACGCCTCGCGGGGCTACCTCAAGGCCAAGAACGAGGAGGCCTACGCCAACGTTTTTTCCCCGCACTACCCCGACGAGGAGCGGGCCGCCGCGCGGCCGCTGAAGACCACGCCCTGCTACGGCCGCATGCAGGCGCTCGGCGCGATCTTCGGCTCCGTCTATGGCTGGGAGCGGCCGAACTGGTTCGCGCCGGACGGCTATGCGGTTCCGGCGGACGAGCTCGACATCGACGACGTGCTCATGAAGGAGAACCACGCGTCGAAGGATCATTCGGGCGAAGTGCGGGAGCGCTGGTCGTTCCGCCGCTCCAACTATTTCGAGCATGTCGGAAACGAATGCCGGAACGTGATGGAGGGCGTCGGCATCCAGGACATGTCGCCCTTCGCCAAATGCTACGTCACCGGGCCGGGCGCCGAGGCCTGGCTCGACGGGCTCATGGCCAACCGCATCCCCAAGGCGGTAGGGCGGGTCCATCTCTGCCACATGCTGTCGCAGAATGGCGGCGTCAGGTCGGAGTTCACGATATACCGCAGCGCGCCGCAGGGCTTCTATCTCGTCTCCGCGGGCGCGCTGGAGCGGCACGACCACGATTACCTGTTCAAGGCGCTTCCGGCCGACGGCAGCGTCCGGCTCTATCCGGTCACCACCCAATGGGGCGTCCTCGTGCTCGCCGGACCGCGCTCGCGGGAGGTTCTGCAGAGGTTGACCGGCACCGATCTGTCCAACAAAGCCTTTCCCTGGCTGACCGGCCGGAAAATCGATGTCGGCCACGCCCAGGCGCACGCGCTCAGGGTGAACTTCGTCGGCGAGCTCGGCTTCGAGCTGCATCATCCGATCGAGATGCAGAACACGATTTTCGACCT
>JACCSN010000996.1 GCA_013812985.1 Hyphomicrobiales bacterium
TCGGGGCTTTCGACCCAAGTCGCGCAGCCGCAGATCGCGCAGTGACGATGCTGGCCCGCGTAAGTATGGCACTGATAGGTGGACACGCTGTCGAGCGCGGTCGTCAGCTTGAACGGCCGGCTCGCAAGAGGCCCACAATGCGCCGACCCGGTCGCAATAGGAAGATGCTGACCCACTTCGGCCGCTCGGGTGTTCCGGTCACAACGGTGGTCTGCATAACGTTGCTCTACGTTGATCGCTCCCATGTGCGACCTTATACGACTGTGGAGGCTAGAGCCTGTCTATTCTACGTAAAATAGTTCGCCAGATAGATTGCCGTCGTAAGGAGCGCATACCGAGTTAGTCAGGAATTACAGTCCTGACAGTCTCCATGCCCTCAGCATGGGTGCATAACCTTCCCCCATCCTGAGCTTATCGAGTCGCCGAAAAAAACTCGAGTGTGCAAACTGCGCGCGGAGATCATCTCGATTGCTTCGAACGCAGATCGTAGCGGAATCATACAGTTTGTCTCCGGGGCTCTCTCGCGACCAGAAATGTGCAGCAGACGCTCGCAAACGGACCCTCAGAACAGCCCCTCCACCTGCCCCGCTGAATCCAGCCTGATCGCCTCCGCGCTCGGCGCCCGCGGCAGGCCCGGCATCGTCATGATCTCGCCGGTGATGACCACCACGAACCCCGCGCCGGCGGAGAGCCGCACCTCCCGCACCGGCACGACGTGGTGGGTCGGCGCCCCCCGTAAATTCGGGTCGGTCGAGAAGGAATACTGCGTCTTCGCCATGCAGACCGGGAAATGGCCGTAGCCTTCGCGGTCCCAGGCATGCAGCTGGTCGCGGATCTTCTTGTCGGCGACCGCCTCCTCGGCGCGGTAGATGCGGGTCGCGATCGTGTTGATCTTCTCCCATAGCGGCATGTCGTTCTCGTAAAGCGGCGAGAACTGCGCCGCCCCGGATTCCACCAGCCGGACCACCGCCCTGGCAAGCGCCTCCGTGCCCTCCGAACCCTTGGCCCAGTGCTCGCAGAGGATCGCCTCGACCCCATGCGAGCGGACAAAGTCCTGGATGGCGGCGATCTCATCCGCCGTGTCGGAGGTGAACCGGTTGATGCCCACCACGACCGGAACGCCGAACTGCTTCACGTTGTCGATATGGCGGCCGAGATTGGCGCAGCCGCGTCGGAGCGCCTCGACGTCCGGCTTACCCAAGGAATCCTTCGCCACGCCGCCGTGCATCTTCAGCGCGCGGATCGTCGCCACGATCACCGCGGCGGAGGGCTTCAGCCCGGCCGAGCGGCACTTGATGTTGAAGAACTTCTCGGCGCCGAGATCGGCCCCGAACCCCGCCTCGGTGACCACGTAATCGGCGAGCTTGAGCGCCGTCCGCGTCGCCATCACCGAATTGCAGCCATGCGCGATGTTGGCGAACGGACCGCCATGGATGAAGGCCGGGTTGTTTTCCAGCGTCTGCACAAGGTTCGGCTGGATCGCCTTCATCAGGAGCACGGTCATGGCGCCGTCAGCCTTCAGGTCGCGGGCGGTGACCGCGCTCCGGTCGTGGCGATAGCCGATCACGATGTCGCCGATGCGCTTCTGCAGGTCTTCCAGATCGTTCGCCAGGCAGAGGATCGCCATGATCTCGGAAGCGACCGTGATGTCGAAGCCGGCCTCGCGCGGATAGCCGTTCGCCACACCGCCGAGCGAGCAGACGATCTCTCGCAGCGCCCGGTCGTTCATGTCCATGACGCGCCGCCACACGATGCGGCGGGCGTCGAGGTTCTGCTCGTTGCCCCAATAGATATGATTGTCGATCATCGCCGAGAGCAGGTTGTGCGCCGCGGTGATGGCGTGAAAATCACCGGTGAAATGGAGGTTGATGTCCTCCATCGGCACGACCTGGGCGTAGCCGCCGCCCGCCGCGCCGCCCTTCATGCCGAAGCAGGGGCCCAGCGAAGGCTCGCGCAAGCACACCGCCGCGCGCTTGCCGATGCGGTTCAGGCCATCGCCAAGGCCGACAGTCGTCGTCGTCTTGCCCTCGCCGGCGGGCGTCGGGCTGATCGCGGTGACGAGGATAAGCTTGCCGTCGGGGCGTTCGGCCAGCGAGCGGATGAATGCGGCCGAAATCTTGGCCTTGTCGTTCCCGTAAGGCTCCAGATGCTCGGGCGGAATGCCGAGCTTCGCGCCGATGTCCCAGATCGGATTCTTCTTCGCCGCGCGCGCGATCTCGATGTCGCTTTTCACTTCAGCCGCCATGCGTCTCCCCTCACCAGCCCGACCGCCTCGGCCGGTTGCTGGCCGACCGACATTCGCGCCGCTCTGTTCCTCTTGCGACGAGCTTAGAGACGCTGTTGTGTCGGAAGGCAAGAAGCACTAGCCTTTTCGTAACATCCCGATTGCTCCAATTGCGACATGGCCACGAGCGGTATCGAACAAATGCGGCGAGCGCCCGCGAAGGCCGAGCCGGCGCGCGAGAAGCACTTCTATTTCGTCCTCATTCCCAATTTCACGATGATCGCTTTCGCCACCGCCATCGAGCCGCTGCGAATCGCCAACCGCATGGCCGGACGGCAGGCGTTCAAATGGTCGCTGGTGTCGCTGGACGGCGAGCCGGCCGCCGCCTCCAACGGCATCCGCCTCAATGTCGACATGGCGCTCAAGGAGGCGCGGGAGCGCGTCCGCGGCGGCGAGCGGCCGGATCATGTCTTCGTCTGCGGCTCGCTGGGGGTGGAGCGTTTCCACGACCGCAACCTGAATAGCTGGATCGGCGCGCTCGATCGCCAGAAGATCGGCATTGGCGCGCTCGACACCGGCGCCTGGGTGCTCGCGGACGCCGGCGTGCTCGACGGCCGCCGCTGCGCCATCCATTGGGAATCGCTGCCGGCCTTCTCCGAGCGCTTCCCGGAGTCGGAGGTCTATGCCGACCTCTTCGAGGTGGACGGCAATTGCTACACTTGCGCCGGCGGAACCGCCTCGCTCGACATGATGCTCCACCTCATCGGCGAGCATCTCGACGAAACGATCGTCACCAAGGTCTGCGAGCAAGCCCTCACCGACCGCATGCGCTCGCCCGGCGACCGGCAACGGCTGCCGCTCCGCGCCCGGCTCGGCCTGCAAAACACCAAGCTGCTGTTCATCATCGAGTTAATGGAAGCCAATATCGCCGAGCCGCTGTCCCTCATCGAGATCGCCAAATATGCCGGCCTGTCGCGGCGGCAGATCGAACGGCTGTTCCGCCGCAATCTCGGCCGTTCCCCGGCCCGTTATTACCTCGAAATCCGTTTGGACCGGGCGCGGCATCTGCTCATCCAGTCCGACGCGCCGATCGTCGAGGTTGCGGTGGCCTGCGGCTTCGTCTCCGCCTCGCATTTCTCCAAATGCTACCGCGAGCTCTACGGGCGCTCGCCGCAGCAGGAACGCCAAGGCCGGGACAAGCTCTTGGCCTGATCGGCCGGTCTTCGACGCGTCCCCAGTTGCGGCTTGGCTCCAAGCGGCTTATCCAGATTGCGCCGGTTTCGCCCTGTAAGGCGCGCGTCATTGGCTCGGCCCCGGCCGGAAAATAGGTCGCGACGATAATTGTCCGAGGATGTCATGTCGAACCAGAAGATCGCTACCTTTCTCGACACGAACAACCGGGACACCGTGTTCCAGGATTCAACCGAACAGATCGGCGACTTCGCCTTCACCGCGACGGTCGCGAATGTCTTCGACGATATGGTCAGCCGATCTGTGCCGTATTATGAGGAAATGCAGCGGATGGCCTGCGAGCTCGCTGGCGATTTCGCCAAGCCGAACACGCGGCTCTACGACATCGGCTGCTCGACGGCGACAACCTTGCTGGCCCTCGACGAGTCCGTCGACCCGTCGGTGAATTTCGTCGGCATCGACAATTCAGAGAACATGCTCGCCAAGGCGCGCCAGAAGGTGCAGGCCGCCGAGACCACGCGCCCGATCGAATTCGTCACCGCCGACGTGCACCAGGGCCTGGCGATCGAGAACGCCAGCGTGGTCACGATGCTGCTGACGCTTCAGTTCGTGCGCCCGCTTCACCGCGAGCGCATCATGCAGCGGATCGCCGACGGCCTGAACGACAATGGCTGCCTGATCCTGATCGAGAAGCTGACGAGCGAGGACACGCTCTTCAACCGGCTCTTTATCGGGCATTACTATGACTTCAAGCGTCGCAATGGCTATTCCGAAACCGAGATTTCGCAGAAGCGCGAAGCGCTCGAGAACGTGTTGATCCCCTACCGCCTGGAAGAAAACATCGATCTCCTGAAATTCAGCGGTTTCCGCAGCGTCGAATGCTTCTTTCGCTGGTATAATTTCTGTGGGGTGGTGGCGGTCAAATAGGCCATGAGCCGTGCGGCGCTTGCCGTTCGGATCGGCGATTTCTTCTTCCGCTATCGCAATCAAGCCTTTCCGATCGTTGTCGTCGCGCTCTTTGCGCTCGCGGCGCCGCCGACGGAAATCCTCGGGAGCGAGGCGCTTGAGCGCGTCACGGACCTGCTTGCGCTCGGCCTTGCGCTTCTCGGCCTCTCGCTTCGCGGGGCGGTGATCGGCTTCGCTTATATCAAGCGCGGCGGACGCCTGAAGCGGGTCTACGCCAAGGATTTGGTGACGGAGGGCCTGTTCGGCGTCTGCCGCAATCCGCTTTACCTCGGCAATCTCCTGATCTGCCTGGCGATCTTCCTGATGCACGGCAATGTCTGGGTCCTCACCATTGGAATGGGATTCTTCCTCGCCGTCTACCAGTGCATCGTTCTCGCCGAGGAGGCTTATCTGACCGGAGAGTTCGGGGATGCCTACCGGCGGTATTGCGCCGAGGCGCCTCGCTGGCTGCCTCGGCTTACCCGACTGAAAGAGGCGACCGCGGGCATGACGTTCAAAGCCCGCCGGGCAATCGACAAGGACTATGCGACTATCGCCCTTACGCTCGCAGTTCTGGCCGCGATCGAGGCTTACGAAGTCCTTGCCGCTCCTGCCCTACTTGCCCAAGCGAACTACGTTGCGGTCCTGGTCGCGGTCATGATTCTTTGCGGGATCTCGACAATCCTGATCAAGTTGAGCAAGCGGCGGGCTGCATACGCCCGAGCCAAGCAGGTAAGCTGATTCCGTCAGTCTGGTCTCCGCGCCGCCGGCCCGCCTTCCAGCCTGACCTCGACCGGCTGGCGCAAGA
This sequence comes from Hyphomicrobiales bacterium, assembly GCA_013812985.1. The sequence continues at coordinate 5,169 of JACCSN010000996.1, forward strand.
TGATCTCCCGTAGCGGGAACGGGAACTCGATGCCGGCTGCCTTCAGCGCGTCCCAGCTGGCCAGCAGCACGGCGCCGCGGATGTTCGTCATTCCGTTCTGCGGATCGGAGATCCAGAAGCGCAGGATGAAATCGAGCGACAATTCGGTGATGCGGGTCATGTGGCACACCGGCTGCGGCCGCGGCTCGACCCGCGCGACCGCTTTCGTCGCCTCCACGGCGATGCGGCGAACCGCGTGCGGATCGGATTGCTGCGAGACGCCGAACTCCACGTCGACCCTAACCAGCGTATCGGTGAACGACCAGTTCTCCACCCGCTGGGTGATGAAGTCCTCGTTGGGGATCAAATATTCGCGCCCGTCGCGGGTCACCACGGAGACGAAGCGGGCGCGCAGCGACCTGATCCAGCCGAAGGTCTCGCCGAGCGAGATCGTGTCCCCCGGCTTGATCGACTTGTCGAGCAGGATGATGATGCCGCTGACGAAGTTCGAAACGACCTTCTGCAGGCCGAAGCCGATGCCAACACCGAGCGCGCCGGAGAAGACGGTGAGCGCGGTGAGATCGATCCCGAGCGCGGTTAGCGCGATGCCGCCCGCCGCCACCAGGAGCACGATCTTCAGGATCTTGCCGATCAGCACCTTGAGGCTGGGGGTCAGATCGGGCGTGGCCGCCACGCGGTGCGCCAGGAAATTGCCGACCGCGACGGCGGCCGTTATCGCGACGGAGATGACCAGCGTGGCCTGGATCACGTCGTAGAGCGAAACGTTGAAAGCGCCGAAGCGGAATGCGAGCCGATCGAGCGCGACCGCGACTTCGTCAGATGCGCCGGTGATCCGCAACGCCACGAAGGTCCAGGCGACCCAGGCAATGAGA
>JACCSN010000004.1 GCA_013812985.1 Hyphomicrobiales bacterium
GCGCCCATGTTCTCGAACTTGTCCTCAAGCTCGATCTCCTTGGCGACCGTCACGCCGTCCTTGGTGATGCGGGGAGCGCCGAAGGACTTCTCCAGGATGACATTGCGGCCCTTGGGGCCGAGCGTCACGCGCACCGCGTTGGCCAGGATGTCGACGCCGCGCAGCATCTTTTCGCGCGCATCGCCGGAAAATCTTACGTCTTTAGCTGCCATGATGTTACCTCGTTATTGGATTGCGAATGAAGCGTCGCTCTAGGCGGCCTTCTTCTTGGAGACGCCGGTCTGCTGGATGACGCCCATGATGTCGGACTCCTTCATGATCAGCAGCTCCTCGCCGTCGATCTTGACCTCGGTGCCGGACCATTTCCCGAACAGGATCCGGTCGCCGGACTTGACGTCGAGCGCCTGGACCTTGCCGCTATCGTCGCGCGCGCCGGGGCCGACGGCGATCACTTCGCCTTCCTGCGGCTTCTCCTTGGCGGTGTCCGGGATGATGATGCCGCCTTTGGTCTTTTCCTCGGCATCGATGCGGCGCACGACAACGCGGTCGTGAAGGGGGCGGAATTGCATGTGGGTCCTCTCGTTCCAAGGGGCGCTCGAAGCGGCCCCGTCAGCTTGTTGGGATCCGCTGTTAGCACTCACATGAGAGGAGTGCTAACAGCGTGCGTTTGAGATAAGCGCGGCCGGCCTGGCTGTCAACGCTTTTCGCGAAGGACAGCATTGTCGAGCTGAACAGCGGCAGGCGCGTGGCTGTCGGTTCAACCGTGGTTTCCGGCTGGCTTGCGACCTAGATGAGGTCGAGTCCAATCAGCAGCAGGGGCGCGCTGTGACCAAGGTTCTCGTTCTATATTACTCCAGCTATGGCCACATCGAGCAGATGGTGAAAGCCCGTGGCGGCAGGCGCGTGCGAAGCCGGGGCGCAGGTCGACATCAAGCGGGTCCCGGAACTCGTCCCGGAGGAGCTGGCGCGCAAATCCGGCATCAACCTCGACCATCTGGCAGGAGGACAACAGCAGAGACTTGATTGACTCCTCTCCGTGGTTGCGGATATCTGCAAACGATTGCATTGGCCAGCCGGGGCTAATCTCGTTCGGCTCGAGCAGGGAGGGAAGGCGTCCGATGGACACCAAGGTTCCGAGAACCCACAAGATCGAAGGCGAGTTCGCACGCCAGGCGCTGGATCCCAAATGGACCTGGGACCGCCGCATCCCCGCCCCGGGTCACATGTCGGTGGATTTCGAGCGGCGCGTCGATTTCGACCGGCTCAGGACCTATCGCCTGGAGCGCGCCCGTCAGGCTCTGAGGAACTCTGAGTGCGGCGCGCTGCTGCTCTTCGACGTGAACAACATCCGCTATGTAAGCGCCACGAAGATCGGCGAATGGGAGCGCGACAAGCTTTGCCGGTTTGCGCTGCTGGCCGGCGATGACGAGCCGATTGTCTGGGATTTCGGCTCCGCCGCTGTTCATCACCGGCTCTATAGCGACTGGCTCCTGCCGGAGAACTGCCGCGCCGGCATGCTCGGGATGCGCGGCACCGTGCCGCCGTCGGTCGGACTGATGAAGCACCACGCCGAGGAGGTCATGGATCTGCTCAGGCAGGCCGGCGTCGCCGACATGCCGGTCGGGGTCGATCTGGCCGAGACGGCCATGTTCTTCGAATTGCAGAAGGCCGGCATGACGGTCGTCGACGGCCAACAGGTCATGCTCGACGCCCGCGAGATCAAGAACCAGGACGAGATCATCCTCCTGAACCAGGCGGCGTCGATGGTCGACGGCGTCTACCACATGATCTGGGAGGAGCTGAAGCCGGGCGTGCGCGAGAGCACCATCGTGGCGCTCGCCAACAAGATGCTCTACGAGATGGGTTCCGACGACGTGGAGGCGATCAACGCCATCTCCGGCGAGCGCTGCAACCCGCATCCGCACAACTTCACGGATCGCATCGTCCGGCCCGGCGACCAGGCCTTCTTCGATATCCTCCAATCCTACCAGGGCTACCGGACCTGCTACTACAGGACCTTCAACATCGGTCGCGCCACTAGCGTGCAGAACGACGCCTACAAGACCTGCCGCCAGTGGCTTGACGACGCCATCGACCTGATCAAGCCGGGCGTCTCGACCGACACGGTGGCCAAGGTCTGGCCGAAGGCCGAGGAATTCGGCTTCCCGAGCGAGCTGGCCGCCTTCGGCCTGCA
>JACCSN010000006.1 GCA_013812985.1 Hyphomicrobiales bacterium
GCGAACGCCGCTTCATCGTGCTTCTCGTCGGTGGCGGCGTAAGGGCGGGTCCAGCGTTCCACGATCGGCGAAAGATCGGAGCGGAAATCGGTCTCCTCGCCGGGCGCCTCCAGGTCCAGGAGATCGCGATCGCAGAACACGGCGCTCTCGCCGGTGTCGGCGAGGATGACGAACTCATGGCTGAGGTCGCCGCCGATCGGGCCGGTATCGGCGCGCATCGGGATGGCTTTCAGCCCGAGACGCGCGAAGGTCCGCAGATAGGCGACGAACATGCGGTTATAGGAGTGGCGGGCGCCCTCCGCGTCGAGGTCGAAGGAATATGCGTCCTTCATCAGGAATTCACGGCCGCGCATCACCCCGAAGCGGGGCCGTATCTCGTCGCGGAATTTCCACTGGATGTGATAGAGATTGAGCGGCAAATCGCGATACGAGCGCACGGAGGCGCGGAAGATATCGGTGATCATCTCCTCGTTGGTCGGCCCGAAAAGCATGTCGCGCTCATGGCGGTCGGCGATGCGGAGCATCTCCTTGCCGTAATCGTCGTAGCGGCCGCTCTCGCGCCAGAGGTCAGCCGATTGAATGGTCGGCATCAGCACTTCCAGCGCCCCCGCCCTGTCCTGCTCCTCCCGCACGATCCGTTCGATATTCTTCAGGACGCGAAGGCCGAGCGGCAGCCAGGAATAGATCCCGGCGGATTGCTGGCGGATCATGCCGGCTCTCAGCATCAGCCGATGCGAAACAATCTCCGCCTCCTTTGGCGTTTCCTTGAGGATGGGCAAGAAGTATCGGGAAAGCTGCATCGGGCCTGAATCGTCCAGTCTCGGGCGACATGAACGTATTGCAAAGGGCTTGGCAAGCGCCGACCCCAGCCTCCCGCGTGAGCAGGGACGCTGACTGCTTGCGCAACGGGCAGTCGGCCAAAAATATCGGCAGACTCCTCAAAGGGGTAGTGACACGCCAAAACTGATCGGCTATCGTGACGGCATCAAGACGGTGCGCTCGTACCGATACCTCGCGGTCCAAGTCTTGGGAGGACTTCGTCAGACAGCGTTCCATACGCTGAGATGATCATAAGGTAATCGCGAATCTCTGAGCAAGGCCCTGCCTTGCTCTTTTCTTTTTGAGGCTCACGTCTTCGTGCCAACGCTTCAGGGCGCCAGGTTCTCAAGGGTCAAGTCCAACACCCCGAAGTAGAAATAAACGCCCGCGAATATGATCGCGGCCAGCACTGTCGTCACGAACGCCTTCTTGAGAAGCAGCGGCTCAAGGGGCGCCCCGTGGTCCGTGCCGGGCAGGACATCCGCCTCGTTCTGCGACTTGATGCCGAACGGCAGCACGACGAACAGCACGAGCCACCAGATCACGAAATAGACGGCGACGGAGCTCACCAGGCTCATCGCGGCCGCCTCACCTCTTCCAGCTCGATCAACGTGCCCGCGAAGTCCTTCGGATGCAGGAAGAGGACCGGATTGCCGTGGGCGCCGATCTTCGGCTCGCCATCGCCGAGAACGCGAGCGCCTTCATTTTTCAGCCTGTCGCGCGCTGCCCGGACGTCATCCACCTCGAAACAGAGATGGTGCATGCCGCCTTCAGGGTTGCGCGCCAGGAACCCGGCGATCGGCGAGGCGTCGCCTAGCGGCTCAAGCAACTCGATCCGGGCGTTCGAGACATCGACGAAGACCACCGTCACACCATGCTCGGGCAAGGCTACCGGACCCGACACCTGGGCGCTTAGCTGATCGCGATAGAGGTTCACCGCGGCCGCAAGGTCCGGGACCGCGAGCGCTATGTGATTCAAGCGCCCGAGCATCTGCGCGCCTCAGTCGCTGACATGCGTGACATGGACAATGGCCGACGGCTTCTTGCCCCAGGCCTGATCGACTGCGCCGCGGACAGCGCGCCGGACTGATTCGCGAACCAGACCGGCGTCGCGCCGACGCGCCTTCGGCAGCGAATCGAGCGCTTCGTCCACGGCGTCCTCGACGAGCTTCAAGAGCTTCTCGCCCTCGGCGTCGGCGGAAGGGATCCCGGCGAGCATGATCGCCGGGTCTTCCAGAATGTCGCCCGAGTCCGACAGCACGATGGCGACGCTCACCAATCCGGCAAAGGCGAGACGCCGCCGCTCGCCGACGCCACTCTCCTCATGCGAGATGAGAAGCCGCCCGTCGCGGTAGAGCCGCCCGTGCTTGACGTTGTCGAGGCGCTCGGCCGGGCCGGGGGCAAGCCGGATCATCTGGCCGTTGCGGATTTCGATGACCTGCGGGACGCCCGCCGCGCGGGCTACCTTGGCTTGCTCGTGGAGGTGCAGCGCCTCCCCGTGCACCGGGACGACGATTTGCGGCTTCGTCCAGCCATAGAGCTGGCGGAGTTCGTCGCGGCGGGGATGGCCGGAAGTGTGGACCAGCGCGTCGCGGTCGGTGATCACCTCGGCGCCCATGTTCACCAGAGCGTTGATGATGAAATTCACCGGACGCTCATTGCCGGGGATGGTGCGCGACGAGAAGATCACCCGATCGCCCGACGAGAGGGCCACCTCCCGATGATCCCCCGAGGCGATGCGGGACAAGGCGGCCCGAGGCTCGCCTTGGCTGCCGGTCATCAGAGCGACGACCTTGTTGCGGGGCAGATAACCAAAGGCGTCCTGATCCAGGAACGGCGGCAGGCCTTCCAGATATCCGAGCTCTTCGGCGACATCGACGGCGCGGCGGATGGAGCGGCCGACGATGACGATGTCGCGGCCGGCGCGCTGCGCGGCGGCGGCCACTGCCTTGAGGCGCGCCACGTTGGAGGCGAACGTGGTGACCGCGACGCGCTGCGGCGCCTCAGCGATGAGTCGTTCCAGCACCACGGCCACCTCGCCTTCGCTGGGGCTGATGCCTTCCCGGATCGCATTGGTGGAATCGGAGACAAGCGCCAGCACGCCTTCCTGCCCGAGGGCGGCGAGGCGATCCTCGTCGGTCGCAAGCCCGAGGCCCGGGGCCGGATCGAGCTTCCAGTCGCCTGTATGGATCACCGTTCCGGCCGGCGTGCGGATGGCGAGGGCGTTTGATTCCGGGATCGAATGGGAGACCGGGATGTATTCCACGTCGAAGGGGCCCACCACGATCCGGTCTCGCTGGCGCACGATATTGACGGGAATCTTCGGCGCGTTCGGCTCGCCGGCGAGCTTGGCCGCGAGCAGCCCGGCGGCGAATGGCGTCATGTAGAGCGGCGCTTGAAGCAACGGCCAGAAATTCAGGAGCGCACCGTAATGATCCTCATGCGCATGGGTGATGACGATGCCGGCCAGCCGCCCCTTGCGTTCCAGGAGGAAGCCGATGTCGGGCAGGACCGCATCGACGCCGGGCAGATCGTCGTGCCCGAAGGCGACGCCCAAATCCACGGCGAGCCAGGTGCGGTTGCGCCCATGGCCGTAGCCGTAGAGGGCGAGGTTCATGCCAATCTCGCCGACGCCGCCGAGCGCCACAAATACCAGTTCGTCAACAGCCTCTATCATCAGTTCCTCATTGTCGCGGCAGCGCCGAAATGCACATCGCCGGCGGTGATCGGCTGCGCCGACCCGTCCGCCGCCCGCACGATCAGCCGGCCTTCCTCATCGATCGTCTCGAACAGGCCTCGGAAGACTTGCTCACCCATATGGACCACGATCGGCGCGCCAAGACCTGCGGCCCGCTCAAGCCAGCGATTGCGAATTGCGGGAAAGCCCTGCCCGCCGTCCCAGAGCGCCTCCTGCTGGACCCAGGCCTCGGCAAGAGCTTCGAAGAGCGCCTCCGGCGTTACTTCTACGCCGCATCCGCACAATGAAGTGGCCGGATAAGGCAGGTCTTTTGGCGCGTGGAGGACGTTGACGCCGATCCCGATCACCACGCGGCTCACCCCATCCGGCAAAGTAAGCGCCTCCAAGAGGATGCCGGCGATCTTCGCCCCGTCAACCAGCACATCGTTCGGCCACTTCAGGCGGAGCTGAAACGATCCGCGATGCTCCATGAGCTCGGCAGTTGTCTCCGCATGCGGGGAGCTCCCCCCTTCCCTCATGCTGAGGTGCGAGCCGAAGGCGAGCCTCGAAGCGCGAAGCGACGCGTTTCCAGCGCATTCTGGACGCCCCTTCGAGGCGATTCCGACTGCGTCGGAACCGCGCCTCAGGATGAGCGGGTTGGACGACGATCGGTCCTCGATGGAAAAAGCAGAAGATCCCGACAGGAGGGCGCGGATAGCCTGATCGAGCGCCAGGCCGGCCGCAAAGCCGAGCTTGGCCGCATTCGGCTGGCCAAGCACCGAGCCAACAAGCAGGCTCGCCGCCAAGTTGCCGCTGGGCGTCTCCCAGGCGCGTCCGCGGCGGCCATGTCCAGCCGTCTGCGCCTTTGCAACCACCCAAAGCCGCCCCTCGTCCCCTGCCTTGGCGCGGTTCAGCGCCTCCGTGCTGGTGGAGCCGATGGTTTCGTAGGCTGCAAGCCGATAACTTCCGGCGGTCGCCTTCGGCCCAAGCGCGAACGGCATTCAGAAGAGGCTTCGCGCGGCTGCGCCGGCCGCCTGCACCAGCGGCGCCGCGACCACGAGGAAGCCGAGCATCAGGACGCCGGAGACGGCGAGCACGGCCTGCAGCTCGCCGGGAACCGGCGTGAACGAGATCGCCGGCTCGTCGAAATACATCAGCTTGATGATGCGCAGGTAATAGAACGCGCCAACCACGGTGGCGATCATGCCGATGACGGCGAGCATGTAGAGCTCGGACTGCATCGCGGCGAGGAACACGTAATATTTGGCGAAGAAGCCGGCGAGCGGCGGGATGCCGGCGAGTGAGAACAGGATGACGGCGAACAGGAAGGCCGCGCCGGGCTGGGTGCGCGACAGGCCGGCGAGGCTCTCGATGTCCTCGATGGCCACGCCGTCGCGCCGCATCGAGATAATCCAGGCAAAGCTGCCGAGCGTCATCACCATGTAGATGACGAGGTAGAGGATGACCCCTTGCACGCCGGCTTCCGTCCCTGCCGCCAGCCCGACCAGCGCGAAGCCCATGTGGCCAATGGAGGAATAGGCCATCAGCCGCTTGATGTTGCGCTGTCCGATCGCGGCGAAGGAGCCGAGCAGCATCGAGGCGATCGCGATGAAGGAGACGACCTGCTGCCAGTCGGCGGCGATCGGGGCGAAGGCGTCGATCACCACGCGGATCAACAGCGCCACGGCGGCGAGCTTCGGCGCAGAGGCGAAAAAAGCCGTGACGGGCGTGGGCGCGCCCTCGTAAACGTCCGGCGTCCACATATGGAACGGCACCGCGGAAATCTTGAAGGCGAGCCCGGCGAGCACGAAGACCAGCCCAATGACGAGGCCGGTGGAACGGCCGTCGACCAAAGCCGCGGCGATCGGCTCGAAGCCGGTATGGCCGGTGAAGCCGTAAACCAGCGACGCCCCGTAAAGAAGCATCCCGGAGGACAGGGCGCCGAGCACGAAATATTTAAGGCCCGCTTCGGAAGAGCGCGCATCGTCGCGGTTGATTGCCGCCACGACATAAGCCGCCAGCGACTGCAGCTCCAGCCCGAGATAGAGGCTGATCAGGTCGTTGGCCGAGATCATGATCAGCATGCCGAGCGTGCCGAGCAGCACCAGGACCGGGAATTCGAAGCGATCGAAGCGCTCGTCGCGGGCGAAGCGGATGGCGAGCAGGATGGCGACGGCGGAGCCAATCAGCGCGGCAATCTTCATGAAGCGGGCGAATCGATCGACGACGAAAGCGCCGCCAAGCGTTGTTCCCGACCCATCCGCCGTCGCTACGGCCACGGCAGCGGCGAGGAGCAGCACGATCGCGGCGGCGCTGACAGTCGGCGCCGACCGCTCGCCCGAATAGACGCCAAACATCAGGAGCGCCATGGCGCCGACGGCGAGCAGAAGCTCGGGCAGAATCATGGCGAGATCGGGCAGGATCATTTCGGTCATGCGGGCGTCGCGTCCGCAAGTTCGCCGAAACTCTCTTCTGTCATCCCGGTTTGGCCGTCAGGCCAAGACCGGGATCCATACACGCCGTAGCAACCAGAAGAGGTCGCGGCTGTTGAGCACGTTTCTTCGCCGCCGGCGTCTATGGATCCCGGATTGGCGCTGTCGCGCCATCCGGGATGACAAAGCAGAGGGATCGCATTCATGGGGTGAACCGAAAAGCGGTGGAGCCAGCGTCTGAAACCGCCGCCTGATAGCTGCCGATCAGCTGATCCACCGACGCAGCCGTGACGTCGAGGATCGGCTGCGGGTAGACGCCGAAGAGGATGGTCAGAGCGATCAGCGGGAGGAGGATGACCTTCTCCCGCAGGCTCATGTCGAGGATGCCGGCCAGCTGCGGCTTCTCGATCCGGCCGAAGATCATCCGGCGATAGAGCCAGAGCGCGTAGCACGCGGAGAGGATAACGCCGGTGGTGGCGAAAAGTGCGACCCAGGTGTTCACCTGGAACGCCCCAAGGAGCGTCAAAAACTCGCCGACGAAACCGGATGTGCCCGGCAGGCCGACATTGGCCATGGTGAACACCATGAAGGT
>JACCSN010000021.1 GCA_013812985.1 Hyphomicrobiales bacterium
TCCGCAGGGGATCGAAGGCCCGCCGCAAACGATCGCCGGGCTCGGGCTCCTGGCCGTCGACACCGTGCTCACCGCCGACAAGAGCACTCAGCCGATCGCCGGCCGGCATGTCGGAACCGGCGAAGCCGTCGCGGGCTACGAGATCCATCTCGGCCGCACCGAAGGCCCGGATCGTGCGCGGCCGTTTCTGCAAACCGGCAGCGGGCGCGACGGCGCCGTTTCCGCCGACGGGCTGGTCGCCGGGACCTATGCGCATGGCCTCTTCGCCGCCGACGGGTTTCGCCGGGCATTTCTCGCCAAACTCGGCGGTCGCGCCAGCGCCGCCTACGAGACGGAAGTGGAAGCGGCGCTCGATGGCTTGGCCGCGCATCTTGCCAAACATCTCGATCTGGAAACGATTCTCGCTATCGCCCGATCCAGAGGACAATAGCGGCGATTATGCCGACCGTCGCCGCGACCAGCGCCCAGGCGGCGTCGATGAGGCGGGTGGCGGCGTGGATGTCCGGGGCGCCGGCGCTCCGCCGGCCGGCGGGATTGAGCCAGGCGCCGTCCAAAGCCGTCTCGCCGTATCGGCGCGGGCCGCCGAGCGCCAGGCCCAGCGCGCCGGCGGCTGCTGCTTCCGGCCAGCCGGCATTCGGAGATCGATGCTGCGGTGCGTCCTGAAGCGCGATTCGCAGAGCCGCGCCCGCATCCCGGCCCGTCAGCGCGGCGGCGGCCGCGATGAACAGGGCGGCAAGCCGCGCCGGCACGATGTTCAGGAGATCGTCCAGGCGCGCCGCCGCCCACCCGAAGGCTTCATGCTTCGGCGTGCGGTGTCCGATCATCGAATCGGCTGTGTTGGCGAGCTTGAAGACGAGGAGGCCGGGCAAGCCGAGAAGCGCGTACCACAAGGCCGGAGCGACAAGGCCGTCGGAGAAATTCTCGGCTGCCGATTCGATCGCCGCGCGCGCCACGCCGGCCTCGTCGAGCACCGACACGTCGCGCCCGACGATGCGCGCGACGGCGTCCCGCCCTGAAGGCAAGCCTCTGGCGATTAGCTTCTGGGCGACATCGGAGACGTGGTCGATCAGGCTCTTCTGCGCCAGGAATATCGCGACGAGCAGCGCTTCAAGGGCGAAGCCGAACGGGATCGAGGCAGCGGCGAGCTCCAGGACCACGCCGACCGCCCCTCCTAGCGCGGCCAGAATCGCCACGGCGAGAATACCGCGCCACCATCGGCTGGCATCGGGCAAAGCCGGGTCGTTCAGACCCATGTCCAACCGAGCGATCAGCCGGCCCATCAGCGCGACCGGATGCGCCAGGCGGGCCCACAGCCACGCCGGGTCGCCCATCAGCCGGTCGATCAGGAGCGCGGCGAGGAGCATGCCCATCGAGGGAGTCGACCCTGTCACGACCGGCGGAGCGCTTCGCCTAGCTGCTCCAGGCCCGCATTGTCGGCCGGCAACCCGAACCGCATCAGTCCCGGCCTGTCCTCGAAGATGCGCGTCCAGATGCCTTGGCGCGCCAGGCTCGCATGGAGGCCGGCGGCGTCATCCGCCTTGGCGACACGAAAAAGCCGGCAGCCGCCGGCGAGCTTGAGCTTCGGGCTTCGGAGGATACCATCCAGCGACTGGGCCATGTTTCCCAACCAGTGACGCGTCTTCATCTGCCAGGCCTCGTCGGCGAGAGCCGCTGTCCCGATCGAAATGGCCGCGGCGGAGACCGGCCAGTCGCCGAGCCGCGCCTGTAGCTTCTCGATGATGCTTTCCGGGCCGATGGCGAAGCCCAGCCGAAGGCCCGGCAGGCCAAAAAACTTGCCGAACGATTTCAGCACCAGGACCGGGTCATTGCCCCGCAGATGCGGCGCGACGGACACGTTCGGCTCCGCCTCGGCGTACGCTTCGTCCACGATGAGCACGCGCCCGGGAGCGCGGCCGCGTCCGATGGCGAGGAGCTCGGCCGCGCTGGCGGTTCGCCCGTCAGGATTGTTGGGGTTGACCGCCACGATCGACCGCTCGGGCTTAGCTGCGAGCGAGCTCAGATCGGTCGCCGCCGCATATCTCCCACCGATGGCGAAGCTTTCGCGATACGATCCGTAGGATGTGTCGACGACGGTAAACGCTCCCTCGACGAGCTGCGGCAAGGCGCGGATGAGGATTTCCGTTCCCGGAGCGGCGGCGACCGCGACCGCGTCACGAACGCCGTAGGCGGCGCGGGCCGCCCCAATCAGCTCGTCCAGCTCGCGGGGCGACGGCAGGCGCGCGAAGCCCGCGCTCAGACGGGCCGGGTCGCCCGTCGCATAAGGCCGCGGATTGACGCCGGTGGACAGGTCGAGCCAGCCGCCCTGCGGTTGGCCGTAAAACCGCGCCGCTTCGTCGAGATCCCCACCGTGACGCATACGCACCCCCAAACACGCCATCTTAACGATTTGACAGGGCTGGCGTATATATGCTGGCCGGCCTTCGAACCTTGTGGATGACCCGTTCGTCTGCTAACGGACCGGCAAGGCCTCGTGGCGGAGTGGTTACGCAGCGGACTGCAAATCCGCGCACCCCGGTTCGATTCCGGGCGAGGCCTCCAGTGACTTCAAGCG
>JACCSN010000026.1 GCA_013812985.1 Hyphomicrobiales bacterium
ATGTAGCGTAGCCCACCAGCGTGTTCCCGGCACGGATGTTAAAATCAATATCCGGCAACGGCTCGATGCCGAGGTTATCATGCTTTTGGTCAGGATCGACCTGGGCGGCCAGTTTCGAGCAGGGCCGCTCGGACCTCCGCCTCGGTGATGCAGAACCTGATAAAGCCAGCTATTCGGGCCCGGTAACCACGCGGTAACCGCAGCGTTCACAACGATGACGACAAAACGAAGAAAACCGCTCGGATCAGCGGCTTCGATCGAAAGTAACTGGAGCGGGCGAAGGGATTCGAACCCTCGACCCCAACCTTGGCAAGGTTGTGCTCTACCCCTGAGCTACACCCGCGTCCGACGCGCCGTCGGGTATTTCGGCGCTCCGCCTATATGACTCACGGATTTGCCGATTGCAAGGTGCATCGCGGCAGTGCTTTGGTCCAGGGTGAACGGCGCGCGGCGGACGGGGGATGAGCACGGCATGCGCGGCGAAGAACTTGCCCGCTCGGCGGCGAAGTGGGGGTTGCGCGCGTTCGGGCTCGTGGCCGCGATGCTCCTGGCCTATGTCGTCGCGGCCGTGATCGGCGCATTGGTGCAGACGGCCGACGCGTCCGGAGGCGCCGGTTCGGCTGGCGAATCGGTCACGATCTACGTCGCCACGAACGGCTTCCATACCGACATCGTGGCGCCGGTGGTCAACCCCGCCAAGGATTGGCGCGATCTCCTCGCCGCGTCCCCGTTCACCCGAGACAGGATCGCAGGGGCGCGCTGGATCGCTTTCGGCTGGGGCTCGGAGGCAGCCTATACGCGCCTCGGCAAGCTCACCGACCTCACCCCCGCCATCATGGTCAAGGCGCTCGCCTTCGACCGGTCGGTGGTCCATGTCGTTCCGCTTGGCGAGATCCGCTCCGCTCCCGGGGTCCGGCTGGTCCAGATCTCCGGACCCGGCTACAGGCGCCTGGTGAAGGTGATAGAAGAAAGCTTCGCGCTCGACGCGGCGAAACGGCCGATGTTGCTCGACGGCGTGACGCACGGTTACGGCGACAGCTTCTTCCGAGGCCAAGGGCGGTTCTCGCTGTTCCGCGGCTGCAACGTCTGGGCGGGCGACGCGCTGCGGACAGCCGGCATCCGCGCCGGCGTCTGGACGCCTTTCGCCCAATCGCTGATGTGGGCGAACGGCCTGGCCGGCGGCTGAGCCGAAAGAGCGGAACCTGAAAGGGAGCGTGCGAAGATGCCGGCGAGCCGCGCCGATCTGATGAACTACCTTGAACAGCTCGGGATCGAGACCACCACGAACGAGCACCCGCCGCTGTTCACCGTCGAGCAGTCGCGGGCGCTGCGCGGCGAGATCGCCGGGGGCCACACGAAGAACCTGTTCCTCAAGGACAAGAAGGACTCGGTCTTCCTCCTCGTCGCCGAGGAGGAAGCCGAGCTGGACATGAAGGGCCTGCACAGACGGATCGGCAGCGCCCGCCTCTCCTTCGGCAAGCCGGAGCTCCTGGCCGAGCTGCTTGGCGTGATCCCCGGCTCCGTCACGCCGTTCGGCGTGATCAACGACCGCGAGCCCCGGGTGACGGTGATCCTCGAGGCGGGGCTGATGCGCCATGAGCGACTGAACTTCCACCCGCTTGAGAACAGCGCCACCACGACCATCCGGCGCGACGATCTCCTCGCCTTCCTCCGCGCCACCGGCCACGATCCATCCGTCCTCGCCGCAGCCGGATCGGCGGCGCCGGACTAGGCCCGGACTAGGCCCCGGACTAGGCTTGGACGGAATGGGATAGAAAAACCCCGGCGTCTTCGCCACATAGGGGCAAGATCGCGCTATGGAGATGTCATGAGCCTCGGAAACCTCATTTTTGGGAAAGGTAAGGCTGCCGCCGCCGCGCCGACGCCCGATAGCGATTGGATCAAGGACACCACCACCCAGGGCTTCCGGGCCGACGTGCTGGAGGCGTCCCGGACCGTTCCGGTGCTGGTCGATTTCTGGGCCCCCTGGTGCGGCCCATGCAAGCAGCTGACGCCGGTCCTGGAGAAGGCGGTCCGGGCGGCCAGGGGCGCCGTCCGCCTGGTCAAGATGAACATCGACGACCACCCGCAGATCCCCGGCCAGCTGGGCATCCAGTCGATCCCCGCCGTGATCGCGTTCAAGAACGGCCAGCCGCTGGACGGCTTCATGGGCGCGCTGCCGGAGAGCCAGGTCGCGGCGTTCATCGAGCGGGTGGCCGGACCGGTCGGTCCGAGCGACGCGGACCAGGCGCTGGAAGCCGCCGCCGAGGCGCTTGTCGCCAAGGATTACGCCGGCGCGGCGAGCCTCTACAGCACCGTGCTGCAGGTCGACCCCGACAGCCTCGCCGCGCTGGGCGGCCTCATCCGCTGCTTCGTCGCGCTGGGCGAGCTCGCCCAGGCGCGCGGCCTCCTGGTGGGGTTATCGCCGGCGCAGGAGAAGGACCCGGCCATCTCCAGCGCCCGCGCCGCGCTTGAGCTGGCGGAGCAGGCCGAGAGCCTCGGCCAGCCGGCCGACCTCGCCAGGCGCGTGGAACGCGACCCGAACGACCACGGGAGCCGCTTCGACCTGGCCGTCGCGCTCAACGCGCGCGGCGACCGCGCCGGCGCCGCCGAGCAGCTCCTGGAGATCGTCCGCCGCGACCGTTCGTGGAACGAGGAGGCCGCGCGCAAGCAGCTCGTGGTGTTCTTCGAGGCCTGGGGGCCGAAGGACCCGGCCGCGATAAAAGGCCGGCAGCGCTTGTCATCCTTGCTTTTCGCCTAAGTTCCCATGTGGGGCCTGCGAGAGGAAGACGGTGGCCGTCCTGGCTGGCAATCATCGATATGAGGGCGCGGAAGACCTGCCCGAGCGCATTCCTGTCTTCCCCTTGTCCGGCGCGCTGCTCCTGCCGAGCGGCCAGCTGCCGCTCACCATCTTCGAGCCGCGCTACCTCGCTATGGTCGACGCCGCGATCGCCGGCGACCGCCTGATCGGCATGGTTCAGCCGGCGCTGGGCGCCTCCGAGCATGCCAAGTCGCCGCCGCTTTGCACGATCGGCTGCATGGGCCGCATCACGCAGTTCTCGGAGAGCGGGGACGGGCGCTATCTCCTTACGCTGTCCGGCGTGACGCGTTTCCGCATATTGGAGGAGCTGTCGGCGACGACGCCGTACCGACAGTGCCGGATCTCGGTCGAGGGATTCTCCGATCTCAGCGAGCCCCGCAAGGGAGAGGATGAGGTCGACCGGACAGCCCTCCTGCGCACGTTCCGCGATTATCTTGAGGCGAACGCGCTGGAGGCGGACTGGGAAAGCGTCAACCGCGCTTCCAATGCGGGCCTGGTGACCGCGCTCTCCATGATGAGCCCGTGGGGGCCGTCGGAGAAGCAGGCGCTGCTCGAGGCGCCGGATCATGCCGTGCGGGCCAAAACCCTGATCGCCATCACCGAGATCGTGCTGGCCGGGGCCAATGCGCCTTCGGCGCGCTTGCAATAGGCCGGAGGCGCCGCATGCCCGATCGCGAACTTCCCAGCGGACGCGCCATCGATCCGAAGCTTCTGGAGATCCTCGTCTGCCCGGTCACCAAGACGACGCTTGAATATGACCGCGACAGGCAGGAACTGGTGAGCCGGGCCGCGCGCCTCGCCTTCCCGATCCGCGACGGCATTCCGATCCTGCTGGAGGAAGAGGCCCGGCGCCTGGAGGATTAGGGGCGGGGAACCAACATGTCCCGTTGTCATCCCTCCGGACTTGATCCGGATCAGGCCGAAGGCCAAGACCGGGACCCATAAACGCTGGCGCATGCCGGACATGACGCAATGCGGGTCATGGTTAGAAGCCGGCGTTTATGGGTCCCGGACAGCGCCGCTCCGCGTCGCTTCCGGGATGATAAACTTTGACGTTTCCGCCCCTTACAACGCTTCCCCCCGCATAAGCTTCGGCAGCTCCCCGCCGAAACCCGCTGCTTCGCCGATGAACATCCTTTTCAAGCGCGGCAGCCGGTCCACCAGGCCCAGGCCGAAATCACGGGCGAAGCGGAGCGGCGTGGAATTGTTGGAGAACAGGCGGTTCAGGACGTCGGTCGTCACGCCCATCTGGAACGTGTCGTAGCGGCGCCAGCGCTCGTAGCGCCGCAAGCCCTCAAGGGCGCCGATGTCGAGCCCGAGCCGGTGGTTGTCGACGACGGTCTCGGCGAGCGCGGCAGCGTCGCGGAAGCCGAGATTGAGGCCCTGGCCGGCGATCGGGTGGATGCCGTGCGCGGCGTCGCCGAGGAGGGCGAAGCGAGGCCGCACGAAGTCACGCGCTAGGGTGAGGCTGAGCGGATAACTCTGGCGGGGGCCGTCCAGCTCGATCTTGCCCAGACGGTTGCCGAAACGCCGCTCCAGCTCGACCAGGAACACGAAGTCGTCGCCGTCCAGGAGCCGTGCGGCGTCCTCGGCCCGCTCCGTCCACACGAGCGAGGAGCGGTTGCCGGTGAGGGGCAGGATGGCGAAGGGGCCGCCCGGCAGGAAATGCTCCACCGCGACCCCGTTATGCGGGCGTTCGTGACGGACATTGGCGACGATGGCGACCTGCGGATACGTCCACACCACGGTGCGGATGCCGGCCAGCGCCCGAAGTCGCGACTTGATCCCGTCGGCAGCGACAAGCAGCCGGGCGCTCCGCGTGTCGCCCGATGCGAGACCGACCTCGATGTGGCCTTCCGACGCGGTGAAGCGCTCCACCGTATCCGGCGCGGTGAGCGTGATGCCGGCCGCCAGCGCGGCTTCGCGGAGCACGGCCGCGAGCCGCTGGTTCGGCGCCATATGGGCGAAAGGCTCGCCCTCCGCGACCGCCCCGTCGAAGGTGAGGAACACCGGGCGCACGGCGTCGCCGAGCTTGCTGTCGGTCACCTCCATGGAGAGGATCGGTTGC
>JACCSN010000030.1 GCA_013812985.1 Hyphomicrobiales bacterium
GCCCGCCGGCCTTTCGTTTGTCTCAGGACGGAATGGCGCCGGAGCGGGAGCGGAGCCATTCCGGGAGGGGCTGGACGACGGGCGGCTCGCCATTCGCTCGCGGCCAGGAATCGATCGCCCATTTCGCGCCGCCGGCGGCCTCGGCCAGCACCGCCGTCGCGTGGGGATATCGCCCGTCGATGAAGAAGCCCCGCGCGCTCGGCTCCAGCACTTCGTGATGCTTCAGGTAGCCCTGCTGTAGCAGCACCGTGAGCAGGCTCGTCGTGTTGGTGGCCTCGTCGATGCAGTCCATCTGGCCTTTCTCGCCCCGCCCGAACTGCATTCCGGGGCGGTCGCCGCTGGCGCCGACCCGTTCTCCGACGATCGTCTCGAACGCCTGAACGGATCGTGATATCGCCTGCCTCTCGGCGGCGGCATCCGCGATTTTTGCGGAAAGAGGCCCGGCGATCCGCTTCAGATCGGCGGCGGAGAACTGGACGGGGGTGACGATGCGGCAGCCATAGCCGTGACAGACATAGACCCTGTTGCCGGACGGCGCGCGCCCATGCCCCCGCTCATACCAGCCGCGCGCCGCAGCCACGCCGCTGGAAACAAGCAGGCTGAGGACCAGGCAAATGCGCAAGAGCTTGGGACTCGGCATGCCGGAAGCCTAATCGAAGCCCCGCTCGCTGCAAGCGAGAAACGAGTCTTGCTGCACGGACCCGGCTCCATCTTGTCGATCCGTTGGACGGCAGTGTACGATTCGAGCAGTGACGAGGGGAGCGGGAACGCATGATGGGGAGGCAAAGTACCCGGCCGGTAACGCCGTCACCCGGGCCGATGCCCGGGGTTGCCGTGCCGTGACGGTCGAATGCGTCGTCGACGCCCGCAACAAGCTCGGCGAAGTTCCGGTCTGGGATGTTCGCGAAGAGGTGCTCTACTGGGTCGACATCGAGGGCAGGCTCCTGCAGCGCTTCACGCCGGCGACCGGCAAGGTCGAGCGCTGGGACATGCCGGAGCGGATCGCCTGCTTCGCGCTCCGCCAAGGCGGCGGCTTGATCGTGGCGTTCGCGTCCGGCATCGCGCTCTATGATCTCGCGACCGGCCGCATCGATTGGATCGCCAGGCCGGAAGCGCATATCCCGACGAACCGCTTCAACGAGGGCAAGTGCGACCGCAAGGGCCGGTTCTGGGCCGGCACGATGGACGACAGGCTCGCCGCGCATTCGGGCGCGCTTTACCGAGTCGACGCCGACCTCAGCGTCCACAAGGTGCTCGACGGGATCGGCATCTCCAACTCCATCGTGTGGAGCCTGGAGAACGATGCCTTCTACTTCGCCGACACGCTCGACGCGGCAATCTTTCGCTTCGACTACGACCATGCGGGCGGCTCGATCTCCAATCGGAGGACGATCGTCGATCTGAAAGGGACCGGCATTGGCCCCGATGGCTCCACCATCGACTCGGAAGGCTTTCTCTGGAACGCCCAATGGGACGGCTGGCGCGTGGCCCGCTACGCGCCGGACGGCCGCCTCGACCGGATTGTCGAGCTGCCGGTGCAGAGGCCGACAAGCTGCATGTTCGGCGGCCCGGACCTGAAAACACTCTACGTGACTTCGGCGATCTGGGATCTGACCGCCGACGATCTGGAAGCTCAGCCGCAAGCCGGCGGGCTGTTCGCGCTGGATGTCGGGGTCGGCGGCGTGCCCGAGCCGCGCTTCGCCGGATGAAGCGGGGCGCTTGAATACCGGCCCACTTAGGCTAGGAATACGCGAAAGTGCGTGGCCTCAAGCACGCGAAGGAATCTGCCGGATCACGCTTGTGCGGGGTCTCGTTCTCAGGGCAGAGCACAGGGAGGGAAAGCATGTCCGTCAAAAGTCTGTTTGCTGCGTTGGGGGTCATTGGCCTCGGCCTGATGGCCAGCCCGGCCTCGGCGGCCGGGCCTGAGATCGTCGAGGGTCCGGGCTTCGAGCCAGCCTGTTTCGCGCCATGGGCCGCCGATACGAAGTATTTTCAATGGCCGGCCAAGGAAGGCCCTTACAGGATCGCGGTGGTGAACGGCTTTGTCGCCAATGTCTGGCGCATCCAGATGATCCAGACCGCCAAGGCCTATGCGGCCGTGCCGGAGATCGCCAAGGATCTCAAGGAATTCAAAGTCGTTTCGGTGGGCACCGACATGGCGGCGCAGCTCGGCGCGGTCGAGGATTACATCAACCAGGGTTTTGATGCGGTCCTCATCAACCCGAACACGCCCACCGGCTGGGACCGGGTGATCCGCCTCGGCAACCAGAAGGGAACCGTGCTGGTCGCCTTCGACAACGAGGTCGCCAGCGACCAGATGGCGGCCGTGGCGCAGGACAACACCGCGATGGGCGTGCTGGGCGGCGAATGGCTCGTCGAGCACGTCGGCAAGGAAGGCAAGATCCTCGAAATCCGCGGCGTTCCCGGCTTCTCCGCCGACCAGCAGCGGCATGATGGGCTGCGCAGCGTGCTGGAAGCGGAAGGCAATAATTTCGAGATCGTCGAGGTCATCGGCAATTGGGCGCCCGGCGATTCGCAGAAGGCCACCGCCGACGCTATCGCCGCCCACGGCCAGTTCGACGGAATCTTCACGCAGGGCGGCTCGAACGGCACCGTCCAGGCGTTGATGGACGCCAAGCACCCATTCATCCCGATGGCAGGCGAAGGCGAGAACCTGTTCCGCATCCAGATCGCCGACCATTCGGACGAAGGGCTGAAGGGCCTTTCATACGGCCAGTCCCCGGCCCAGGTCGCCGTTGCGTTGAAGGCCGCGATCGCCGCCCTGAAGGGCGAGAAGGTCCCGCAGAAGACGTCGATCCCCAACCCGGTGACCGACTACACCCGGATGAAGCCGGGCGAGGACTACTTCCCGGACCTGACGGCCGACTTCTTCGCGCCGAACACCTTCCCGCCCTGCGGCCTCTCTTTCACGGCGCCGGAGCTGATGGCGCAGACAGGCGAAAACCAGCAATAGACCTGTCCTCGGCGAGCCGCCGGTTTCCGATCGGCGGCGCGCCTTTTCGCGGGGGCGCTACATTCCATGATCGAGACGACTGCCGCGCCGCTGCTCAAGTTGGCCGGCATAGCCAAGTCCTATGTCGGCGTCCGCGCCTTGGCGGATGTCGATTTCGCCAGCTTTCCGTCGTCGATCCACGCCGTGCTGGGCGAGAACGGCGCGGGCAAAAGCACGCTGATCAAGATCATCTCGGGCGTGGTCACCCCGGATTCCGGCACGATGACGTTCGCCGGCAACCCGGTCGCCTTCGCGACGCCGAAGGACGCCAACGCAGTCGGGATCGTCAGTATCTTCCAGGAGCTGTCGGTCATCCCCGATCTCTCGGTCGCCGACAACGTCAGCATCACCGACCCGCCGCGTCGCTTCGGCCTGATCGATCAACGGCGCCAGCGGCGGCGGGCCGAGGAGCTCCTCGCCCGCGTCGGCTGCGAGGACATCAACCCGATCGAGCTCGTGCGCAACCTGCCCCTATCGCGCCGCCAGATGGTGGAGATCGCCAAGGCGCTCGGCCGCGATCCGAAGCTCCTGATCCTCGACGAGGCGACTTCGGCGCTAACCGCCGCCGACGTGGAGCGCGTCTACGCAATCCTGCACCGGCTGCGCGGCGAGGGTTTGTCGCTGCTCTACATCTCGCATCGCATGCATGAGATCCGGGAACTCGCCGACACGATCTCGGTGTTCCGAAACGGCCGCCATGTCCGCACCTTCCCGACCGGCGAATGCTCCGGGGACGAAGTCGTGCAGATGATGATTGGCCGCGAGATCAGCACCGTCTATCCGCCAAAACCGGTGCGCGAGGCGCTGCCGGCCC